>DATNPP010000027.1:0-4505 GCA_036703175.1 Oscillatoriaceae cyanobacterium | reverse complement strand
GCGTTCACCTGCGCCATGTTCTTGGCGCGAATCGCCTCGATCTCGCCGATCTTCCGTTTCGTGCGCTGAAGCGCGTTGAGGCGCGGATCGACGGAATCCTGCGTCGTGCCGGCCTTGACGTCCGAGGCGGCGGCCGGCGCGTCGGCCCTCGCCGTCGATGGATGGTGTGAGCCGTGGCAGCCCGTCAGGATCAGCGCCGCGCTCAAGGCGATCAGCCGTTTCGGCATGTCTTTCTCCTCCGTCGTGAATCCCGTGGTATATACCCGAGCCGAACGGGTAAGCAAGCGGAACGAGCGAGCATTCGGAGATGGGCGCATGAACATCTGGCCTTTCGGAAACAAAGAAGCCGACGAGGAGAAGAAACGCCAGAAGGCGCTGCAGCAGCAGGCCCAGGCCGAGCAAGCCGAGAGCCTGGCCGCCATGGAGCGCGGCGGTCTGCCCCTCAAGGCGCGCAAGCGCCTGCAGGAAAGCCAGGCGGGGCCGCGCAAGCTCTTCACGAGCGACTTCTCGACGAACGAATTTCTGCTCATCAAAGAGGCGGGCTACGAGCCGCTCGGGCTCGTCGTGGGCACGGCCTTCTTCAAGGTCGGGTTTTTCGATTTTTATACGGCGCCGGCGGGCTTCGGCGAACTCGGCAGGCTGGTGCAGGCACGCGCGAAGCTGCGCGCCACGGCCATCAAGCGGCTCGAGGACGAGGCGAAGCTGCTGGGCGCCCATGGCGTGATCGGCGTCGAAATCGAGGCCCGCTCGGTCGACTGGAGCAACGGCCTGATGGAGTACGCGGCGGTCGGCACGGCGATTCGCGTGCCGGGACGCCCGTTGCCCGAGCGGCCCTTCACCTGCGATCTGTCCGCGCAGGAGTTCCAGAAGCTGCGCGCCGCCGGCTACTGGCCCTTGGCGCTGGTGTACGGCATCAGCGTGCAGTACGTGCCGAATCGCTTCTACTACGGCTTCACCTGGGGCAACACCGAGATGACGGACGTCTCGCAGGCGTTCGCCGCGGCGCGGCATCAGGCTTCGCATCGCCTGGACGCCGCCGCGCGACAGCTCGGCGCCGAGGGCGTCGTCGGCTCGGAAATCGAGTTCTTCGACGAAGAGATCGAGTACGAGGTGCAACGCGGCGATGACGAAGTCACGCAGCGCGACTTGATGGTCGAGTTTCTGGCCCGCGGAACGGCGATCGCCCCCGATCCTCACCCTTTGCCCGCCCCGAGCGCCTCGCCGCTCGTCATGATGACGCTCAATCCCCGCGCCTGAGCGCGGCTACAGGAGGTTGCCCATGTCGGATTCCAACACCGCCGATTTGTCCGCCCATGCGCGCGAGCGCGTGGAGGCAATGCGCCGCGAGGGGCGCCGCTTCTTCACGAGCGACCTCTCGGTCAACGAGTTTTTGCTCGTCAAGGAGGCCGGGTTCGAGCCGCTCGGCATGGTCGTCGGCAGCTCGATTTTCCACATCGGCTACCAGCGCGGCAAGTGGAACCAGAACCAGGAGCTCACGGTGTTGACGCAGGCGCTCTACCAGGCGCGCGAGCTCGCCATGACGCGCCTCGAGGAAGAGGCCGGCGCTCTGGGCGCCGACGGCGTGATCGGCGTGCGGCTCGAGTTCCGCAACATGGACTGGGGCGAGAACCTGGTGGAATTCGTGGCGATCGGCACGGCCGTCGTCGCCAAGGAGCCCGGCCGGAACTGGAAGACGCACAAGGGGTTGCCCTTCACGAGCGATCTCTCGGGCCAGGACTTCTGGACCCTGCTGCGGGCCGGTTACCGCCCCGTGGGCATGGTGATGGGCAACTGCGTGTACCACGTGGCGCACCAGAGCATGGGCCAATGGTTCAAGCAGGCCGGCCAGAACGTCGAGATGACGAACTTCTCGCAGGCACTCTACGACGCGCGCGAGCTTGCGATGGAGCGCATGCAGGCCGAGGCGCACGACGTCCACGCCGAGGGCATCGTCGGTGTGGACCTCTACCAGGGCAGCTACGGCTGGGAATCGCACGTGATGGAGTTCTCGGCTATCGGCACGGCCGTCGTGCCCATCTCGGCCGAGCACCACATTCCGACGCCGCAGCTCGTCATGACGGTCAACGACTGACCGCGCCGCGGGCTCACCAGCCGAGCAGCTCCTCGCGTTCGAAAAGCACCGGGCACACCGGTGATTCCGACGCGCCGGCCAGCGGCAACGGAAAGGCGACCAGGAAGTAGCGCCCTTCCGGGACGGCGGCGAGGTCCAGGCACTCGAAGATGGCGGCCTGGGTGAACAGCGCCTGATGAATCGGGCGCTCGCGCCTTCCGGGCTGGAAATCCGTCGACTTGTAGGACGTGCCGTAGGCGTTGAAGTTCGGGTTCGAGAGCAGCCAGCCGGCGGCCTCGCGGCTCAACGTGAGCGCGAAGCGGGGATCATGCTGTCTCTGCGCGTCTCGCGGCAGGTCCGCGAGCGTGAGCAACAGCTTGTCCGGCGGGAATTCCTCGCCCGTGAGCCGGTGAACGGCCGGCTGGAGCGCCTCGACGCCGACCTCCCAATGAAAGGCATCGCGCGCCCCGGGCACGGGTTGCCACTCGGGCGAGGTGAGCTTCACGACCAGCGCGGGACCGTAGAGCGATCGCCGCGGGCCCTCCTCGAAGTAAGCCTCGACCGTCCGTCCGCCGGGCTGCGTGTGCGCGGGCGCGTCCAGATGGGGCAGGCTGTGGGGCCGCAGGGTGTGCGCCGAGTACCAGATCGGCGGCTCGTCGGGCCCCGACGCGTAGATGGTTTCGGCCTGGTACGGCGCGCCTTCGCGCCAAAGGGCCGGCAATCCGGCGTGGATGAGCGGGGACAGGACGTAGGGCATCGGATCTCGAAGGCTAGGACTTGCCGATCTGCGACGGTTCGGCAGGCAAATGGGCAATCACGTCGGCGACCTTGGTGGCGGCGTTCGGCTGGGCGACGCGCCCGGCGGCCTGGCGCATCGCGTTCAGACGTTGCGGCTGGCCGAGCAGCGAAACCGTGTCGCCGATTGCCTCGTCGAAGTTGTGGGCGGTCACACCCGCGCCATGTTGGGCGAAGAACGCCGCGTTGCGGGTCTCCTGGCCGCCGCCGAGCACGTCGACCAGCACCATCGGCAGATTCATCGCCACGCTCTCGGAGGTCGTCAATCCGCCGGGCTTGGTCAGCGTGAGGTCCGACGCGCTCATCACGTCGCGCATTTGAGACGGGTTCAAAAATCCGAGCGGCTTGAGCGTGACCTTGCCGTGGTAGGACTTGGCGAGCGTCTGCAGCTGGTCGTAAAGCGGTTGATCCTTGCCGCAGGCGACCGCGACCTGAATCGGCTTGCCTTGCGCGCCGTTCGGATACGCCTTCGCGAGCTGCTGCATCAGATGCTCGAAGTAGCTGGGATCTTCGATCAAGTTGCCCTGCGCGAGCAGCACCTTCGCGTCGGGCGCGAAGCCGAGGGTGGCGCGCGCCGCGGCGCGATCGGCGGGCTGAGCGAACACGGGATTGATCGGAATGCCGGTGATCGCGATGTGGCGCGCCTCCATGCCCTTTTGCTCGAGCTCCTCGGCCACCTGCAGGTTCGGCGCCAGCGTCAGATCGGCGTGTGCCCCCAGATACATGCCGTAGCCGACCATGTCCGTCACCACCTGAACGTTCTCGACGTTTTGCGGAATTCTGCCGCTCTCGCGGGCCGCGGCTTGAATCTCGGAGCCGATGAAGTTCGTGTGGACGATGACGTCCGGATTCTGGGCACGAACGTTGTCGATGAACTTGCCCGAGCCCAGCAGATCGAAACGACGGCGCAGGCCGGCGAGCGCGGTGCCGCCCGAGAAACGATCCGCCAGCGCGAAGAGCTTCGGCCAGAGGCCCCATTTCACGGCTTTCTCGAACACGTAGGTGCTGGCTTTGCTCACCTTGGAGACGTTCGCCATATCGATCGGCTTCGAAACCTGCCAGTCGGGATGCAGCTCGTGCAATCGGCAGTACACCGCCTCGGCCGCCGTGCGGTGGCCGTTGCCGGTCGACAAATAGGTGATCATGACCTTCTTGGAGGCCGCGGCCTTGCCGGCCTGCTGCGCCTCGGGCGTCAGGCTGCGAATCAGCGAGGAATCCTTGCCGAGGACCGAGGCCAGCTGATCGGCGCCGCGCGCGGCCTCGGGGGCCTGGCGGTCTACGGCCTTGGCGAGAAGCTGGCGAATGTCGGTGCTCGGCAGCAAGTCCATCGGGGCGACTCCACTTAACGGTCAGCTAACACCATGTCTCTTCGCCGCTCCGAGCGGCCGGCTGACCGTTGGAAGCCGAAATTTAGGTGGGTCTTAACCGCCGCCTCGGCTCACGAAAAAGGGGTCCGGAAGCCCTGGCTTCCAGACCCCTTTGGGGATTCGACTACTTCGACCAGCCGGCGAACTTGTCCAGCGCCTTCGTGCTGCCGTTGAAGACGTCGTGGTCGTAGCCGGGGCCGTCGCTGTACTGCACGAAGGGGAAATCCTTGCTCGGGGCGGGCCCCCAGGAGGCGTCCCAGATCGGTGCGTGC
>DATNPP010000134.1:0-17395 GCA_036703175.1 Oscillatoriaceae cyanobacterium | reverse complement strand
GCCGCCTCGAAGGCAATGGCACCCTCGAGGCGCCGCTCGCGCGCGATCCCGACGCGCCGCAGCGCATGGCCGTGCGGGCGGACGGCAAGCACGCCGTGACGCACTACGACGTGCTCGCGCATGCGCCCGGGCGCACCCTATTGCGCGTGCGGCTGGAGACGGGGCGCAATCACCAGATTCGCGTCCATCTGGCCCACACCGGCCATCCCGTGTGCGGCGATCCGGTCTATGGCACGCCGGAGGCCGGCATGCGGCTACACGCCTGGAAACTGGGCTTCACGCATCCCGTCACGGGCGAGCCGCTGCGCTTCGAGGAGCCCCCGCCCTGGCCCACGGCCTGAGTGCGGTACAATCGATCGTTCGTCGCACGAGGAGGTCCCATGCTCGTCCAGCGTTTGCTCATCGGTCTCGCCTGTCTCGCCGTCGCCGCCTGGGTGTCTCCGGTGCGCGGCCAGCCTGCGGCCAAGCGGCATCTGCCCGAAGTCGCCCGTCAGCACCATGAAGAGCAGGCCACGCTCGCCGGCGGCTGCTACTGGTGTTTGGAGGCGGTCTTCGACGAGCTCAAGGGCGTCAAGTCGGTCGTGTCCGGCTTCGCGGGCGGCCACGTGCCGAATCCCAGCTACGAGCAGGTCTGCACCGGCAGCACCGGGCATGCCGAGTGCGTGCAGATCACCTTCGATCCGGACGTCATCAGCTACCACGACCTGCTGCAGGTCTTCTTCACCGTGCACGACCCCACCACGCTCAATCGCCAGGGCAACGACGTCGGCACGCAGTACCGCTCAGCCATCTTCACGCACTCCGACGCGCAGGCCAGAACGGCCCACGAGGTGATTCGCGAGCTGACGGCGCGGCATCTGTTCGAGGCGCCGATCGTCACCGAGGTGCAGCCGCTGACGCACTTCTACGCCGCCGAGGCCTACCACCAGCACTACTACGAGAACAATCCGAACCAGGCCTACTGCAGCTTCGTGATCGCCCCCAAGGTCGCGAAGTTCCGCAAGGAATTCATCGGCAAGTTGAAGCGCTAGCGTTCGGGTATATGGCGAGGACGGCCGTTCGGCCGCTTGTCATGAAGGAGCACGCATGAGCAAGAAGGTCGGCATTCTGGGTTCCGGCGTGGTTGCGAAGGCGCTGGCGACCGGGTTCAAGCAACACGGGTACCAGGTGATGGTCGGCAGCCGCAGCCCCGAGAAGCTCGCGGATTGGGCGCGCGAGCAGGGCGTCGAAGTGGGTGACTTCGCGCAGACGGCTGCCTTCGGCGAGATCGTCGTGCTGGCGGTCGCCGGCACCGCCGCCGAGCCGGCGCTCGCGCTCGCGGGCAAGCAGAACCTCGCGGGCAAGGTCGTCATCGACACCACCAATCCGATTTCGGAAGACGACGCCGATCGCGGCGTGCTGCGCTACTTCACGGGGCCGAATGAGTCGCTGATGGAGCGCTTGCAAAAGGCCCATCCCGAGGCGCACTTCGTGAAGGCCTTCAACAGCGTCGGCAACGCCTTCATGGTCAATCCGCAGTTCGCGGGTGGGCCGCCGACGATGTTCATCTGCGGCAACGACGCGGGCGCCAAGGGCACCGTCGGCGAGATCCTCACGCGCTTCGGCTGGGCGCACGAGGACGCCGGCTTCGCCGAGTCCGCCCGCCCGATCGAGGCGCTGTGCCAGCTCTGGTGCGCGCGGGGCTTTTTGCAGAATCAGTGGGCGCACGCCTTCCAGTTGTTGAAGGCCTGAGCTCGAACGGAAAACGGGGGGGCTGTCGCCCCCGTTCTTTACGCCCCGAACGGGTGGTAGATCGTGTCGATCTTGCGGTTCGGAATGAAGGCTTCCATCTCGGCGAGCGTCTTGACGCCGTATTGATCCTGGAACTTGCCGTTGCCCTTGTACACGAACCAGTGCGGGCCGTAGGCCAGGTTCGTCGAGCTCGGGTCGGCGCCCGGCTTGCGGTTCGCGTAGATCACGTCGCCGATTTTCAACTTGCCGCTTCGCGCGGCGCTGCGCAACGCGCTGAGCGGCTCGTTGCTGTACGAGGCGTCCGCCTTGGCCGAGTTCACGTCCTTGCCGCCCGCCCCTTTGACCGCCGCCCAGGCGAAGCGGAAGCAGCCGTGGGTGCTGCCCTTGTACGGATCGCGGGCGAGGGCGAGGTTGAAGCGCTGAGCGGTGATCGGCATCGTGAACTCCTTCTCCTAAACACGAGAGGATTATCCGCGAACAGCCCGCACACTTTCTTAACTCCGGGTCAGGAACGTTTTTACCGGGGCTAAGCTGAGCTTAAGGGATTGTCGAAGCGCGCGACCCTCGCTCCGTTGCTGGGTTCGAAGCGCATGCGATGTTAAATGGAGGTGGTTCCATTGCAAGGAGGTGAGCATGCGCGGAGCAGCCCTGTTGGCCCTGGTGGGAGGAGGCGCGGCGATCGCCTGGTTGGCGCGCCGCAGCCTGGCTCAACGTGACGCGACGTTCATGACGCGCACCGCCCAGGTGAACCTGGCCGAAATCACGCTCGCGCACCTGGCGCTGGAGCACTCGCGCCAGGAGCCCGTGCTGCAGTACGCGCGGTTGCTGTTGCGGCACCATCAAGACGCCCAGCGCAGCCTCAAGAACCTGTCGCGCATGCTCGGCGTGTCGCTGCCCAGGCGGCCGGACAGCGCGCAACAGGAGCAATCGACCCGGCTGCGGCAGCTCGGCGGGCAAACGTTCGACCGCGCGTTCGTCGAGGCCATGATCTCGGGGCACGTGCGGGCGATCGCCATGTTCGAGCACGAGGCGCACGAGGGCCAGGATCCCCTGGTGCGGGCCTACGCGCGGCGCGTGCTGCCGCACCTCGAGGAGCACCTGACGCTCGCGCGGCGCCTCGAGCGCCATCTGCGCCACGCGGCGGCGGCGATCTAGACCGGACGGCGGGGCAGCACGAGCCGGAAGGTCGAACCGCGGCCCAGCACGCTCTTGAGCTGAATGTCGCCGCCGTGGGCGCGCGCGATCGCCCGCGCGAGCGCGAGGCTCAGTCCCGAGCCGCCGCGCTCGCGCGTGGAGCCGGCGTCGAGCTGCGTGAACTTCTCGAAGACCTTCTCCTGATTTTCAGGCGCGATGCCGAGGCCGGTGTCCTGCACTTCCGCCCAGACCTCATGCGCGTTCTGCCCCGCCCGCAACGTCACCTGGCCGGGGCTCGGCGTGAAACGAAGCGCGTTGTCGAGCAGCGCTTGCAGCGTCTGTTGCAGCCGCTGCGGATCGCCGCTGATCGGCAGTGGCTCGACCGGCAGCGCCACCTCGAAATCGAGGCCAGGCGGCACGTGCTGACGCGCACCGACGTCGCGGACGAGCTGGCCGAGATCGAGCGGGAAATGCTCGACTTTCAGCACGCCACTCTCGAGCTCCGTGAGGTCGAAGAGCTGGCTGAGCAGGGCCTTCAGGCGATCCGCCGACTGCACGATCGTCGCCAGGTAATCGTGTTGCTCCGGCGTGAGCTTGCCGGTGACCTCGTCCTGCAACGCGTAGGTGTAGCTCGTGATGACGGTCAGCGGCGTGCGCAGCTCGTGGCTGAGATTGCTCAGAAAGGTGTTCTTCAGACGATCCAGCGAGGCGAGGGCCACGTTGGCCTGCCGCAATTCTTCGATCAGCTCGCCGCGCTCGACCGCGATGCCGATCGCCGTGGCGATCGTCTGCAGCACCTCGGCGTGTTCGCGCTGATACGCGTCGACCTGGCGGCTCGAGAAGAACAGCACGCCGATCACGCCGCGCCGGGAGGGCAGCGGCAGCGTCAGGCTGCTGCGAATGCCCTCTTTGAGCATCGTGGGAGCCGTGTAGGACTTCGGGTGCTCGCGATAGTACGCCTCGAGATCGCGAATGATTCGAATCTTGTTCTCGGCGATGATCGGCTCGAGGCTGCTGTCGCGAATGCCGGCATGCTCGCCGCTGCCCCACGCGATGGGCAGCTTGGAGCGCACGTGGCGAATGCGCAACTCGCCGTTCGGCTGCAACAACGCGAGGCTGATGCGATCGAACGGCACGACGCCGTCCGTCCGTTCGAAGAGGCGATCGATCACCTCTTCGGGGGTCATGCCGCTGTTGATCGCGAGCGCCAGCTGCAACAGCCCGGCGCTCTGGGTGGGCGCGGAGGCCCCTTGTTTGGTAGCCGGGAAATAGTAGATGCTCGACGACATGCGGGCGTCCTCTCAAGCAGGCCGAGTAGAAATTAACACGACGGCGGCCTTGTGCCTTCAGGCCGAATGCACAAGGCGATCCGACGATGTTCAACGCCCTGGGCGCGTCGCTTTGCCGAGCGCGAGGCGGTAGAACAGACGCGTCGTCAGGCGCGCGGCGAGCAGATAGCACAACGTCAAGGCCGCGATCGCGAGCAGCAATCGGCCGGGCAAGGGGGCGAGGCCGATCAGCGCTCCGAGGCGCGTGTAAGGAAGCACGACGGCGATCGCGGCGACGCCGAGCACGCTCGCCACCAGCGCGAGCGCCGGACGCACGCGCCAGAGCGGCAGCGGCGTGCGAATGACGAAGATCACGAGCGTCTGGGTCAACAGCGACTCGACGAACCAGCCGGTTTGAAAGTGCGCCGGCGCGGCATGAAAGGCCCCCCAGAGCAGGCCGAAGGTCAGAAAGTCGAACACCGAGCTCACGGGCCCGAGCATCAGCATGAAGCGCCAGATGAAGCCGATGTTCCAGCGCCCGGGCGCGCTCAGCGACTCGGGTTCGACGCGATCGCCCGGCAGCGTGAGCTGCGACGTGTCGTAGAGCAGATTGTTGAGCAGAATCTGCATCGGCAGCATCGGCAAGAAGGGCAGCAGCAAGGCGGCGCCGGCCATGCTGAACATGTTGCCGAAGTTCGAGCTGCTCTCCATCATCACGTACTTGAGCAGATTGGCGAAGCTGCGACGCCCCTCGAGCACGCCCTGATGCAGCACGTCCAGGCTCTTTTCCATCAGAATGATCGGCGCGGCCTCTTTCGCCACGTCCGTGCCGGATTCGACCGAGATGCCGACGTCCGCCATGCGCAGCGAGGGCGCGTCGTTGATGCCGTCGCCGAGAAAGCCCACCACGTCCCCGCGGGCCTTGAGCGCGTGGACCACGCGCAGCTTCTGCGCGGGCGTCATGCGCGCGAAGACCTGCGTCTTCTCGACCAACCGCGGCAGCGCCTCGGCGCTCGTCTCGTCGAGGGTCGTGCCGAGCACGACCGACACGTCCGGAAGCCCCACGGCGGCGCAGATGTGCCGCGTGATCCACTCGTTGTCGCCCGTGAGCACCACGATGCGGATGCCGTCGCCCGCAAGCTCGGAAAGCGTGTCGCGCACGTCCGCGCGCGGCGGATCGAGAAAGGCCGCGAAGCCCAGAAAGGTCATATCGCGCTCGTCGGCCACGCTATAGGCCGGACGCTCGTCCACGGCCCGCTCGGCCAGCGCGAGCACGTGGAAGCCCTCCTCGCTCAGCGCCCGAAAGGTCGCCTCGACGCCCGCGCGGCCCGCGGCGTCCAGCGGCACGGTCGCGCCGTCGCGCTTCAGCGTGTCGCAGACCGCGAGCACCGCCTCGGGCGCGCCCTTGGTGATGATCGTCGGGAGGCCCTCGCGCAGCAGCACCACCGAGAGGCGTCGCCGCTGAAAGTCGAACGGCAGCTCGTCGAGCTTGCGGCAAGGCTCGGGCTGCGGATGCGGCGCGCGCAGAATCGCCGCGTCGAGATGGCTGCGAATGCCCGTCTCGTAGGTGCTGTTGAGCACGGCCGCGGCGAGCACGGCCGGGCAATCGGCGCCCGAGGCGTCCACGTAGCGCTCCAGCACGACGTTGCCCTCGGTGAGCGTGCCCGTCTTGTCGCAGCACAGCACCGTCACGCTGCCGAGGTTCTCGATCGCCTGCAGTTGCTTCACGACGACGCCCTTGGCGGCCATGCGCAGCGCGCCTTGCGAGAGCGTCACCGTGAGGATCATGGGCAGAAACTCGGGCGTGAGGCCCACCGCCAGGGCGACCGCGAAGAGAAACGCCTGCAGCGGATCGTGCCGGAACAAGGCCAGCGCCGTGAACACGAAGAGCACCAGCACGACGATCACGCGCAGGATCAAGGTGGCGAAGCCGGCCATGCCGCGCTCGAACTCGGTGGGCGGCGGCTGCTTGGCGAGCTCGCCGGCGATCGCCCCGATCGCGGTCGAGGTGCCCGTGCGCACCGCGAGGGCGCGCGCGCTGCCGCTCACGATCGAGGTGCCCGCGAAGACGCTGTTGTCGGCCTCGTCGAGCCCCCGGCGTGCCGAATCGAGCGCGCCGGGCTGCTTCTCGACCGGAAAGGACTCGCCCGTCAAACTCGCTTGATCCACGTGCAGATCGCGCGCCTCGAGCAAGCGCCCGTCCGCCGGCACCACGTCGCCCGCCGCGAGCGCGAACACGTCGCCGGGCACGAGGCGATCCCAGGGCAGTTCTTGCAACGTTCCGTCGCGCAGCACGAACGCGCGCGTCGCGACCGAGCGGCGCAGGCGCTCCGCCGCGCGCTGCGAGCGCAGCGTCTGCACGAAGTTGATGCCGATGCTCAGCGCGATCATCACGGCGATGATCGCCGCGTCGAGGGTCTCGCCGAAAGCCGCGCTGGCCGCGGTCGCCACCAGAAGGATCGCCACGAGCGGATTGGTGAATTGCGCCCACAGCAGCATGAGCGCGCCCGCCTCGCGCTGGGTGTGCGTCACGTTGCGCCCGAAGCGCGCGAGCCGCGCGGCCGCCTCGGCGCTCGTGAGGCCTCCGGGGCCGCTGTCGAGACGTCGCTCGAGCGCTTCGAGCGGCTCGAGCCAGAATGGCACCGTCATGGGCGTCTCCTTGATTGGTCCTAGACGTACCATGCGCGGCGCACTCCTCCACCCGCGGAAAATCCCGATCCGCTTCGAGCATCGGATCCGCGGACGATCGCGACAAGCCTTCCTTCGGCCCTAAGCGGTCCGGGCCTCTCGGAGGGCCATGAATCAGGCGCCGCGGCGGCCGGACGATCGGGCGCTACCTTACGGCTCTTGTCAGACCGCGCCCAATTTGTTAAGAAATATCAAGGAAGACAATTCGGGCCATCGCGACGACTCCTTCTCGGCCCGAACCAGCGCCAGACGCGGCGCCGCCTCGAGGAGGCCGCTTGCTGAAGGAGTTCGCTCGATACCTGAAGACCCTGGATCCGCAGGCGATCGCCGCCGAGCAGATCACGATCGCGCGGCGACTGGATTTGCCGATTCTGCGGCTGTTCAAGGACCTGCCCGAGCCGCAGCTGCTCGCGATGGCGCGCGAAGGCGTCGAAAAGCTGCTGGACGACTTCGAAACCGGGCACGCGCTCGACACCGTGCGCGAAAGCCTCGCGCAATGGGAGCGCGGCGACATGCCCGGCTTGCGGCGCGAGGAGCTCGGGCTCGAGGATCTGGTGTTGACCTACCTGGCGCAGAAACAGACCCTGTTGCATTTCCTGCCCGGGTTCTCGCGCGAGCCGGAGACGATCCTCGCCGTCGTGGTCGAACTCGGCGAGTACGTGGCGCGCGCCCAGCTCATCGCGATCGGCATGCTCATGCGCAAGCGCGAGCGCGACGCCGAGCAGGTGGCGCGCCTCGAGGCGACGCAGCGCGCGACCCAGGCGCATCTCGAGGAGTCCCAGGCCGCCAATGAGGAGTTGCAGACGCAGCAAGCCGAGCTCGAGCAGCTCACGGACGAGCTGCACCTGAACAAGCGGCAGCTCGAAGGCGAGCTCGCCCGCAACAAGGCGATCATGGAGGCCGCCTTCGAAGGCGTGATCCTCATGAGCCCGGCCGGCGACATCGTCGACTGGAACCCTGCCGCCGAGAAGATCTTCGGCCGTCCGGCCGCCGAGGTCGTCGGCCAGGAGCTCGCGAGCGTGATCGTGCCGCCGGCGTACCGCGAGCGGCATCGCGCGGGGCTTCAGCGCTACAGCCAACTCCACGAGGGCCCGATGATCCGCAAGATGGTCGAGGTGCCGGCGCTGCATGCCGATGGGCATGAGTTTCCGGCCGAGGTCTACATCGTGCCGCTCGGCCACGACGGCGCGCGCCTCTTCGCGGGCTTCATTCGCGACATCTCGGAGCGCAAACGCTGGGAACGCCAGCTCTCGGCGGCGCTGTCGCAGTCGCAAGAGAGCCGCGCGCGCATGGCCTTCTTGGCCGAAGCCGGATTGGTGCTGGGCTCGTCGCTCGATTACGAGGCGACCCTCGCGAAAGTGGCCCAGCTCGCCGTGCCGAAAATCGCGGACTGGGCCACGGTTCAGATGCTTCAAGACGGCGCGCTCAAGACGCTCGCCGTCGCGCACGTCAATCCCGAAAAGGTCGCGTGGGCGCTCGAGCTGCAGAAGCGCTTTCCGCCGAATCCGGACGATCCCAACGGCCCGCTGGCGATCCTTCGCAGCGGCCAGCCGCAGCTGATCTCGGAGATTCCGAAGGAACTGGTCGAGGCGCTGCCGCCCGACCAGCGCGAGGTGCTCGACGCGCTGGGCCTGGTCTCTTCGATGAGCGTGCCGATTCTGGTGCGCGGGCAGGCGATCGGGCTCATCATGCTGGTCAGCGCCGAGTCCGGAATCCACTACGACCAGGGCGACCTCACCTTCGCGCAGGATCTCGCGCGGCGCGCGGCGGCGGCGATCGAGAACGCGCGGCTGTACCACGAGGCGCAGCAGGCCGAAAGCGAGCTCCGCGAGCTCAACACGAGCCTGGAGAAGCGCGTGGCCGAGCGCACCGGCTTGCTCGAGGCCACCAACAAGGAGCTCGAGGCCTTCAGCTATTCGGTCTCGCACGATTTGCGCGCGCCGCTGCGGGCGATCGACGGCTTCAGCCAGGCGCTCGAGGAGGACTACGCCGACAAGGTCGACGAGGCGGGCAAGGACTATTTGCATCGCATACGGGCGGCCAGCCAGCGCATGGCGCAGCTGATCGAGGATCTGCTGCAGTTCTCGCGCCTCACGCGCGGCGAGCTCACGCGCACGCAGGTCGATCTCGCCGATCTGGCGCGCGACGTGGCGTCGGGGCTCACGCAAGCCCAGCCCGACCGCAAGGTCGACTGGGTCTTCCCCGAGCACCTGCTGGTCCAGGGCGACCCGCGCTTGTTGCGCGTCGTGCTCGACAATCTGCTCTCCAACGCCTTCAAGTTCACCAGCCATCACCCGTCCGCGCGCATCGAGCTCGCCACGGGCGAGAAAGACGGCAGAACGATCTACTGCGTCAAAGACAACGGCGCGGGCTTCGACATGGCCTACGCCCAGAAGCTCTTCACGCCGTTTCAGCGGCTGCACACCACGAGCGAGTTTCCCGGCACCGGCATCGGCCTCGCCACGACGCAGCGCGTCGTTCACCGTCACGGCGGCCGCATCTGGGCCGAAGCGGCGCCGGAGCAGGGCGCCCGATTCTGCTTCACGCTGGGAACAGGAGGCGGCGATGACGAATAAACCGATTCTGCTGGTCGAGGACAATCCGGACGACGTGGCGCTGACGCTGCGGGCGTTCAAGAAGAACAACATCGTGAATCCGGTCGTGGTGGCGCAAGACGGCGTCGAGGCGCTGGATTACCTCTTCGGCACGGGCCAGTACGCCGGCCGCGACGTCCGCGAACAGCCGTCCGTCGTGCTGCTGGATCTGCGCATGCCGCGCATGGACGGCTTGGAGGTGCTCAAGCGGCTGCGCGCCGACGAGCGCACCAAGCGCATGCCCGTGGTGGTGCTGACGTCGTCCAAGGAGGAGACCGACCTCGTCCGCAGCTACGACCTGGGCGCCAACAGCTACATTCGCAAGCCCGTGGACTTCGTGCAGTTTTCCCAGGCGGTCGGCCAGCTCGGGCTCTACTGGCTCGTGCTCAACGAACCGGCACCGAGCTGAGGAGGGCGCCATGGGGCAACCCGTTCGAATTCTGATCGTCGAGGACAACGAAGACGACGCGCTGCTGCTCGTGCGTGACCTGAAGCGCGGCGACTTCGTGCCGACCTGGGCGCGCGTCGAGACGCCCGAGGCGTTCGACGCGGCGCTCGAGCAGCCGTGGGACGCGGTGATCGCCGATTGGTCGCTGCCGCGCTTCAGCGGATTGGCGGCGCTCAAGATGCTGCGCGCGCACGGGCTCGACCTGCCCTTCATGATCGTCTCGGGCACGATCGTCGAGGAGGCCGCCGTCGCGGCCATGAAGGCCGGCGCGAACGACTATCTGCGCAAGGGCGATCTCGGGCGATTGGCGCCCGCTCTGGCGCGCGAGTTGCGCGACGCGGCCGAACGGCGCGGCCGGCGGGTGGCCGAAAAGCAGCGACAGGAATCGGTGATCCGCGAGCGCGAAACGCGCGCCGATCTCGAAGCGGCGCGCGAGCTCGATCATCTCAAGAGCCAGTTCGTGAACGCCGTCTCGCACGAGCTGCGCACGCCGATCACGACGATCATGGGCTATGCGGAGTTCATGGAGGATCGCATCGGCGGCGAGCTGACCGCGCAGCAATCCGAGTTCGTCGAGCAGATCAGCGCGAGCGCCAAGCGGCTGGCGCGCCTGGTGGACGACTTGCTGGACTTCGCGCGCCTCGAGGCCGGTACCTTCCGCTTGCAGCTCGCCGAGAGCGACTTCGCCGCGCCGATCAACGAGGTGGTCGAAAGCCTCAAGCCGCAAGCCGAAGCGGCCCAGATCACCCTCGAGGTGGCCCTCGGAGGGCAGCCCTTGCTGCTGCGCATGGACGCGCAGCGCATCGAGCAGGTGCTGATCAATCTGGTCGGCAACGCGATCAAGTTCACGCCGCCGGGCGGCACGATCCGCCTCTCGGCCCGCCTGGAAGGCGGCACGCTGCGCTGCGAGGTGACGGACACCGGCATCGGCATCTCGCCGGACGACGTTCCCAAGCTCTTTCAGAAGTTCTCGCAGCTCGAGAGCGGCGCGCGCAAGGGCGGCACCGGATTGGGGCTGTCGATCAGCAAGGCGCTCGTCGAGGCCCACGGCGGCCACATCGGCGTGAAAAGCCAGCCCGGCAAGGGCAGCACCTTCTGGTTCACCTTGCCGCTCAAGGGCCCCGGCCCCACGGCGCTGCCCAAGGGACCGACTGAAAGGGTCGCCTGATGCCCGAGCATCCCTCCACCCAGGTGCGGCGCGTGCCGTGGCTGGTCGGCTCACGGTGGGGGCTGTTGCTGGCCTTCACCGTGACGATCGCCGTGCCGCTCGCGATCTTTGCGTTTCTGGTGCTGCACGAGGTCCACGACGCGCTGGAGCGGCAAGCCCTGGAGCGCGAGGCGCTCTCCGCGCGCTATGCCGCGTTGGTGCTGCAAGAACACGTGGCCGGCTCGTTGCGCTACCTGGCCGGCGAAGCCGGTAGCCCCGATCTGGCCGCCGCCATGGCGAGTCACGACCGAAATGCGCTCGACACGGCGCTGCGCGGCATGATCTTCGAGCAGACGCGCTTCGATCGCGCCTTCGTGACGGACGCGAAGGGGGTCTTGCGTGAGGATTTTCCGGCCGTTCCGGAGGTGGAGGGGCGCGACTTCTCGCAGCGCGACTGGTTTCGCGGCGTGTCGCGCACCAAAGAGCCGTACGTGTCGAACTTCTACACGCGCATGGCCGCACCGGCGCACGGCGTGGTCGCCTTCGCGGCGCCGATTCGCGATCCTCGCGGGCGCGTGCTCGGCTATCTGGTGCTGCAAGAGCGCATCGGTCCGCTGCTCGGCACGATCGACCATCGCGAGGCCACCCGCACGTTGGCGATCGTCGATCGCCGCGGCAGCGCCGTCAGCTCGCGCGACGGCCAGCATGACGTGGGGCACGATCCGCTGGTGCGCCGAGGGCTCGCGGGCGGTTCGGGCAGCGGCGTCGGCGCCGTCCCGTTTCAGCGCGGCACGAGCCTGTATGCGTACGCGCCCGTGCCGTCGACGGGCTGGAGCGTGTTCGCCTACGAGTCCGAGGGCAACGCCCTGGTCGCCGTCAGGTCCCTGAGCGACACGCTGGCCTGGCTCGCCGTCGCGGCGCTCGCCGGCATGCTCTTGTTGGGCGCCTACTGGCTCTACGCCGTGAACCGCTACCAGGCCAATCTGGTCGCCGTCGAGCATGAGCTTCGGCGATCGCGCGACGAGCTCGAGGGCGTGAGCTACTCGCTCTCGCACGACCTGCGCACGCCGTTGCGCGGCATCGACGGGTTCAGCCAGCTGCTGCTGGAAGATTACGGCCCCCAGCTCGACGCCACCGGCCAGAGCTACCTGCAACGCGTGCGCCAGGCGAGCCAGCGCATGGGACGCTTGCTCGACGACTTCGTGCGGCTATTGAGCGTGAGCCGCGCCGAGATCGCCCGCGAGCCGGTCGATTTGAGCGCCCTGGGCCACGAGGTGGCGGCGCAGCTGCAGCAGAGCATGCCCGCGCGGCCGGTGGAATGGGCGATTCAGGACGGCCTGGAAGTGAAAGGCGACGTGCGGCTGTTGCGGCTGGTGCTCGAGGATCTGTTCAACAACGCCTGGAAGTTCACGCGCGGCCGAGCCCCCGCCCGCATCGCGCTGACCGGCGAATCGCTGGACCACGAGCTGTCCGTGTGCGTCGAGGACAACGGCATCGGCTTCGAGATGGCGTACGTGGACAAGCTGTTCAAGCCGTTCCAGAAGCTGCACGCGCCCGAGCAGGAATACGAGGGCAGCGGCATGGGCCTCGCGATCGTGCAGCGCATCATCGAGCGCCACGGCGGGCGCGTCTGGGCCTGCGGCACGCCCGACCAGGGCGCCCGCTTCTGCTTCTCGCTGCCGCGCGGCACGGGGACGGTTTCGGAGGACTAGGCGCCCGAGTGTGCAGCGACCTTGTGGCAGTCGCCGTCCGGGGCGATCGTTTCGCCCGTGAGGCCGTACACCACGGCGGGGCAGCCGCCCCGACAATTGGACCAGGCTGCGCAGCTCGAGCAGGCGCCTTCGGGCTTGCGCTCGCGGATGCCGCGCAGCAGCTTATGCTCGCGCCAGACCGTCCCGAGGTCGTCCTCCCAGATGTTGCCCAGCTTCTCGCGCACGCGGCAGTAGTAAATCGCCCCCGAGCCGGCGTCCACCTCGACGAGCGCGGTCTCGTCGCACTGGCACAGATCCGTCGCCAGCCCCGGCAATTCGGAGGTCCACTCCGGCACGTCCAGCCGCAGACCGTGCGCCAGCGGGTCGAAGAACAGCAGCGCGCGCTTGTAGTTCGTCTCGTGCGCGTGGCGCACGATTTTCCGGAAGGTCGCGAGATAGTCGCCCTCGACCGCGACGGCGTGCTTGATGGCCTGGCCTTGAAGAATCGGCCGCGCGAACTTCGCCCCGGAGAGGTTCATTCGCTCGACGAGGTCGAGCAGCGTCGGCGCCTCGTCCAGATTCACGCCGGGCAGCAGCACGTAGCTCAGCACCACGAAGACGCCCGCCTCGCGCAGCGCCTCGATGCCCGCCATCGTGCGCTTCCAGGTGCCCTGGCCGCGCACGCTTTCATGCGTCTCTTTGCACGCGCCGTCGAGGCTCACCTGCATGACGCGCAGCCCCGCCTCGGCGAGCGATCGCGCCCGCGCCGCGTCGATCGAGACGGCGTTCGTCACGAGCCGCGGCAGAAAGCCCCGCTTGCTCGCGGCGCGCAGAATGTCATCGAGATCAGGGCGCAGCGTCGGCTCGCCGCCGCCGATCGTCAGCACGTGCTCGCCGGTCTCGCCGTAGTCGGCCGCGAAGGCCTTGAAGCGCTCGAGAATCGTCTCGAGCTTCGCCAGAGGGGCGTCGGGCGAGACGCCGTAGGCCTCCCAGTAGCAGTGCTTGCACCGCAGATTGCAGAGGTCCGTGATGTTCAAATGGAGCCGATGCTGGATCACGTGCCGCGCCTCTCGTGACGGGGACGCGAGTGATTTGTTCCCGCGCGTCGGCCGCGTCAAACCATCAGCGGGCCGGCGCAGGCGGCTCGAAGCGGCGCAAGCGCAAGGCGTTCAGCACCACGGACACCGAACTGAGCGCCATCGCGGCGCCGGCGATCGCCGGGCTGAGCATCACGTGGAAGAGCGGATAGAGCACGCCCGCCGCGATCGGAATGCCGAGCACGTTGTAGCCGAAGGCCCAGAACAGGTTCTGCCGAATGTTGGCGATCGTCGCGCGCGAAAGCGCCACGGCCGTGAGCACGCCGCGCAGATCGCCTGCGAGCAGCGTCACGTCCGCCGCCTCGATCGCGACGTCCGTGCCCGTGCCGATCGCCATGCCCACGTCCGCGCGGGCCAGCGCCGGCGCGTCGTTCACGCCGTCGCCGACCATGATCACGCGACGGCCCTCGGATTGCAGCGCGCGCACCTGGGCCTCCTTTTCCTGCGGCAGCACCTCGGCGAGCACCCGATCCACGCCCACGTTGCGGGCGATCGCCTCGGCGGTGCGGCGGTGATCGCCCGTCATCATGAGCACCTGCAGACCGAGCGCCTTGAGGGATGCGACCACCGCGGCGGCCTCGGGCTTGGGCGCGTCCGCCACGGCGATCGTGCCGGCGAAGCGTCCCGCGACGAGCACGGCCATGGGCGTCTTGCCTTCGGCGGCGAGCGCTTCGAGCGCCGGCAGCCGCGACGCCACGTCGAGGCCGCAAGCCGCCATCAGCGCGGGATTGCCGATCGCGACCGCCTCGCCCGAGACCGTCGCGCGCACGCCCTTTCCCGCCACGGCCTCGAAATCCTGCACCGGCGGCAGCGACAGCCCCAGCTCCTCGGCCCGCCGCACGACGGCCGCCGCGAGCGGATGCTCCGATTGCCGCTCGACGGCCGCGGCGATACTCAGCAGCCGCGCGGGCTCGAAACCTTCGGCCGGCTGCACGTCCGTGACCACGGGCTTGCCGAGCGTGAGCGTGCCCGTCTTGTCGAAGACCACCGCATCGGCGCGCCGCGTGGCCTCGAGGGCCTCGGCGTTGCGGAACAGCACGCCGTTCTCGGCGCCCTTGCCGGTGCCGACCATGATGCTCGTGGGCGTCGCGAGGCCCATCGCGCACGGGCAGGCGATGATCAGCACGGCCACCGCGGCGATCAGCGCGTGCGCGAACACGGGCGGCGGCCCGAGGAAAGACCAGGCGACGAAGGTCAGAATCGCGATGGTGATCACCACCGGCACGAAGATGCCCACGAAGACGTCCGCGAGGCGCTGAATCGGCGCCTTCGAGCCCTGGGCCTCTTCGACCAGGCGGACGATTTGCGCGAGCATCGTCTCGGCGCCGACGCGGCGCGCCTCCATCACGAAGGCGCCGGTCTGATTGATCGTGCCGCCGATGATCGCGTCGCCGACCTGCTTGGCGACCGGCACGCTCTCGCCCGTGACGAGGCTTTGATCCACCACGGAGGCGCCCTCGAGCAAAACGCCGTCGACGGGCACCTGCTCGCCGGGGCGCACGCGCAGGCGATCGCCCACCGCGACGGCCTCGATCGGCACGTCGCGCTCGACCTTGCCGCGCACCGCGCGCGCCGTGCGCGGCTGCAGACTCACGAGCTTGCGCAGCGCTTCGGACGTGCGGCCGCGGGCCACGAGCTCGAAATAGCGCCCGAGCAGCACCAGCACGATGACGGCCACGGCGCTCTCGAAGTAGAGATGCGGCACCGCCCCGCTGCGCGCGAAGAGCCCCGGCCCCAAAGCGGCCACCGCACTGAACACGTATGCCGCGCCGGTGCCCAGCGCCACGAGCGTGTCCATGTTGCTCGTGCGATGCCGCGCGGCGGACAGGGCGCCGCGGAAGAAGTTGCCGCCCACGTAGAACAGCACGGGCGTCGCGAGCAGCAACTGGACGATGGGCGATCGCAGCCATTCGACCCCCATGCTGCCCGCGATCACGAGCACCGCGAGCACGCCGCCCAGAAGCAACTTGCGCCGCAACACGCCGAGCTCGCGCTCGCGCCGTTCGCGCTCGGCCGCCAGCGCGTCCGGCATCAAGCCGGTTTCGGCCGGCACCTCGGCGCCGTAACCGGCGTCCTCGACCACGTGCGTGAGCGCCTCGGGGCTCGTGAGCGCGGGATCGTAATCCAGCGTGGCCTTCTCGGTCGCGAAGTTGACGCCCGCGTGAATCACGCCGGGCGCCTTGACGAGCGCACGCTCGATGCGCGCGGCGCAAGAGGCACAAGTCATGCCGCGCAGCGCGAGCGTCGCGCGGACGGATGGCGGCGCGGCGGCGTTTTCGAGCGGGGCTTGCGAAATTGGGGTCATTGCAACTCCTTCGCCGGCCCCATGATAACGCGTCCGCGCCGGCCGCGTATCAGGCAAAGTACGCAAAAAAAAACCGGTCCTCGCAAGGACCGGTCGAAAGATTGGCTACTGGTAGACGTGGCCGTCCGCGGTTTGAATGAAGCCTGCGTCGCCGGGCACGTTCGCGTGGTGCGTCCAGTGGATGCCGTCCTTGTTGGGGTCGTGGTACTCGACGCCCTTGATCGTCAGCGAATCGCCCACCTTGAGGTTGGGCACGAGGCTGCCGTAGTGGGTGTCGTTGTCCACTTCGAGCATCTGGCCGGCGTCGGGCGTCGTCTGGCGCAGCACGAAGCGCTGGTGCGGCAGACCGCTGTTGTCGGCCGGCATGATCGAGTCGACGATGCCCTTGACCGTCTGGAATTGATTGTCCGGCGGAATGAACTCGTCCGTGCCGAAGATCTTCTTGGCGGAGGTGTCGAACACCTGCGAGTCCAACCCGCTCATCGCCCCGGCGTCCGCGCGCTGAGCGAACTTCTTCGCGATGGGGGAGAACATATTGGAAAGAACGTCGCCGAGAGGCATCGAAGGCTCCTGTCATTCAAAACGTCGGTAGCCTCGTTATCGTTCGCCGCGTCCAGTAGATGACGGCTTTTTAACAGGGATTAACCCAAACTTACCGTCACGCCGTTTGAGCGCCTCCCCGCCGCGGTTCCAGCGAACAAGCGGACGCCGTGCCGTCGGCGCCGTGGCTAGTCCGTCGCGGCCGTGATCTTGCAGATGCCGAGGAAGAACGACGCGGCCGAGCCGAGCAAGCCGAGCGCGCCGACGCCGATGCCGAGCAGCGGATTGACCGCGAAGGCGAGCCCGACGCCGGCCGCCGAAGACTAAGTCGCTTCTAATTTCGGGCTAAGCTCGGGCGTTTCGCCGCCGAGTCCTTGGCCTCCCGCTCGGTAGAAATCCCGGATTTCACGCGAACGCCTTGACTTTCTCGCGTCGGGCGCCCATATTAGACCGAAAGTCTAGACCATCGGTCTACAAAAATGGACAGGGGCGTGCCGGGCGACGGATGCCAGGCCGATGCCCGCCGACGAGGTGCCGAATGAATGCCGCTCTTGTGCTCGAAGCGCGCGCCGTTTCCAAGCGCTACCAGATGGGCGAGGTCGAGGTCACGGCGCTGCAAGACGTCGACCTCGCCATTCCGCCGGGCCAGTTCGTCGTGCTGCTCGGGCAGTCCGGCAGCGGCAAGTCCACCTTGCTCAATTTGCTGGGCGGCCTCGACGCGCCCAGCCAGGGCGAAGTGCGCTACCGCGACC
>DATNPP010000120.1:0-4706 GCA_036703175.1 Oscillatoriaceae cyanobacterium | reverse complement strand
CGCGTGCAGGTTCGCCACGAGCGGCTGGCCCGGCCCGTAGACGCCCGCGTCGAAGTTGGCGTCCAGCCGGAAGTCGCCCTGCGTGACGCGGAAGCTCTCGGTGGCCTTCACGGGGCGCTTGCTCGCGTCCATGCCCTCGATCATCACGGTGAAGCGGCGATCGCCCACCCAATCGTCGTCGCCCGATTTCTTGAGCGGCACCGTGAAATGGAAGCGGCCCTGCTTGTCCGTGGTGCCCTCGACGGTCGCGACCACGTCGCCGTAGCCCCAGAAGTTGTCCGCGTCGGAGTCGCCCAGGAAGTTCGAGTAGAAGCCGAGGTTCGGATCTTGATCCCAGTACTGCGGCGCCGAATAGACGGTCGCGATGAGCTTGGCGCCCGGCACCGGCTGGCCGAAGTAGTACGTCGCGAGCACGTTGATGTCCGCCGTCTCGCCGAGGACGTAGCGGTTCTTGGCCGGCGTGACGTCGAACTTGAACTCGGGCTTGCGGTAGTCCGAGACCTTGAAGCCGACCGTCTGGTAGGAGCCGTCGTCGATCGAGCACTCGAGCGTGTCGTCCCCCAGCGCCGCGTTTTGCGGCAGCACGAACTGCGTCTGAATCGCGCTCGATGCGTCGGCGCTCAGCGTGCGCTCGAGCAGGCTGTTGCCCTGGGCATCGCGCAGCACGACCTTGACCGGCGTGCCCACGGCGGTCGCGTAGGTCCTGTCTTGCTTTTCGCGCACGACGGCCTTGATGTAGACCGTCTGGCCGGGGCGGTAGACCGGCCGATCCGTGTAGGCGTAGATCTTGTAGGGCTCCTGGTCGACGTCGAGCTCGCTCGTCACGAGTGCGAGCGAGCCGTCATGGGCGCCGAGCACCCACATGGTCTGCCCGCGCGAGGACAGCCAGGCGAGCCCGTTGCCGTTCGTCGTGCCCGTCTGAACGCCGCCGCTCGGGTCATAGGCGCTCAGCGCCACGTTCGGCACGGGCCGGCGGTCGATCAGATCCACGGCGTCCAGCAGCAAATGCGTCTTGTCGCGCTTGGCGACGAGGGCCAGGCGCGTCACGTCGAACCAGTAGGCGGAATGGTAGACGCCGCCTTTTTGGTTGCCGTACGGCGCCGCCGTGCCCGAGAAGCTCGCGAGATAGGCGCCCGGAGGCAGCGTCGGCATCTGCACGGGCGTGTAGAACCAGTCGTCGTCGCCCAACTGCTCCGTCGTGACGTCCTGATGCCAGCTTTTGACTGGAGTGAGCAGCCCTTTTGCCGCGAGTTTCGCCGCGTCCGGCAGCGAGAGGCCGTCGAGGCCGTTCGAGGCGCGAATCGCGCCCGCGAGATCGAGGCGGTAGAGCGTGACGTCGAAGCCCGGAATCTGCGTGCCGCGCAGATTGATGCGTACAGGCTCGTTCGGCGTGAAGACGCGCTGGACGTTCACGGCGGCCAGGCTGGGCTCGGTGTAGTCGAGCGCAAAGTCCACCCCGCTGGCGTTCGCGCCTTCCTGCACGTCGACGTCGCCGTCGTGCCACTGCGGATCGAAGTGCCGCGCCTTGGCCGAGGCGTAGTACTGGCCGACGGGCAGATTGAGAAAGCGATAGTGTCCGTCCGGGCCGGTGAGCTGCGTGCGGGTGACGGGGCCCGAGAAGGTGACGCTCGCGCCGGCGATCGGCATGCCGGTCGTGTGGTCGTCGACTTCGCCGCTGGCCTCGCCGACGGGGCGCTCGAGGGCGATCGCCGCGCCGCCCATCAGGACGATCAGCAGGATCGCGAGCAGCATCGCGAGCGGATTGGGAAAGCGTGAGCCGTTCGCCATGTTAGCGCCCCGAAAGCGGAATCGGGCCGACGACGGCCGTCTCGAAGCGGACCATGCTGCCTTGAGCCCGCGGCGGAATGCCGGCCTTGCGGCGGCACTCCCAGACCTGCCAGGCCGCGGTGGCGGCCTCGCCGGGCAGCAACACGCCGCCGCGGCCGTGCGCGCTCACGAGCAATCCGTAGCGCCGCGGCAACAATTGAGACACGCTGCCGACCGGCTCCAACGGCCCGACGATCGACACGCGCGCCACCAATCCGGCCAGTTCCGCGGGACGCACGGGCGGTTGGCGATAGTCCTTGTAGAGCACCTGCGCGGCCGTGGTCGCCAGATCCAGCGCGAGGCTCGACTGGCGCGGACTCACCGAGCCCCAGCAGGCCCGCGTACGGCCGTCGCGGCTGAGCGTCACGAACACGCCCGCGGCGTCCGCGAGGCTGGCGGGCACGCTGGGCCGATACGGCCGATGCGCTTCGTAGGCGTCGATCGCCTCGCGCGTGATGCGGGCGATCGCCTCTCGGGCGGCCGGCCGCTGGTAGCGCGACAGGTCCTGCGCCGAGGCGGGCGTCGCGACGAGCAGCAGCATCGAAAAGGCCAGCCAGCGCGACGACAACGGGGCATCCTCCTGACACGGGGAACGCCCCATTGTACCCCAGCGAGCAGGAGTTCGAGCGCTAGGCCAGGCCGACCGTGATCACGGACGGAGCCGGCGGCGCGGCCGGCGTGACCGGCGTGCCGGGCGAGCCCGGAGGGCCGCCGCTGCCGTTGATCGAGTAGTGCCAGGCCTCGGGCGGGTAGTTGTACAGGCCGAACTTGGCCGCGTTGGCTTTCAGCCAGGCGTAGGCGCCGGGCGTGTTCAGAAAGTCGATCGCGAGTCCCTTTTCGTGGTTGGACGTGCCCGGCTTCGCGGCGATCGCGCCCTTGCCCGACAGATAGAGCTGATAGAGCTTCACCTGCTCGGCGTACGAGCGATAGCACATGTTGATTTGCAGATTGATGCCCGCCGCCTTGGCGGCCGCATACATTTTATCGAAGCGCGAGGCGATCTGGGGCGACATCAGCTTGCCCTGGCGGGTGACCATCGGCCCGGCCGACGTCTGGACGGTCGCGTTCGAATTGCCCGGCCCGCTCGGCGACGGTCCGCTCGGATTGCCCGTCGCGCCGTGCTGCACCGAGCCTTTGACCGTGATGCCGAGGGCTTTCCAGGTCTGCGGACCGACGATGCCGTCCGCCGTCAGATGATGCGCCTTCTGGAAGGCCTTCACCGCCGCTTGCGTATGAGGGCCGAAAGCGCCGTCGACGCCTTGCGGATTGAAGCCGAGCTGCTGCAGACGCTGCTGCATCGCCTTGACGGGCGCGCCGGAATCGCCGTTTCGCAGCGTCGGGCCGCTGCCCTGCGGCGACTTTGGGGCCGGTTTCGCCGGCTGCGGCTTGCTCGGCGCGGGTTTGGCCGGCTGGGGCTTGGCGGGCGCCGGATTGGCCGGCCTGGACTTGTTCGAGAACTGGGCGATCAGGGCCTGGCACTGCGCCTGAATCGAGGCCAGTTGCTGCTGCAACTGGGTGATCTCGGTCTGCATCTGCGTGGTGTTGATCGGGGCGGGCGCACTCGCTGCCGCTGCCCCGATGGGCGAAGGCCGACCGGCTTGCGCTTGATAGTTGAGTAGACGAAATGGTGAACCGATCGACACGCTCATGGGTGCTCCTCCGCCCGGCCTCTCCACTGACCAAGGAGGGTATCGCGCGTATGCGAGGCGTTAAGAGTAAAGGGCTCGATAAGCTTGGATTATGCTTCGGTAACTATTTGAGCGCTCCGCCGCCCGATGCAATGGCGCTCGGAGTCGCTGCGACGACAACGGGGGCCTTCCTGCCGTAGCAGGAAAGCCCCCATTTGGCACCCTCGAATCTGGATTTGCGGTCGGCGCCGTTACTTCCAGATCTCGGCGAAGCCGCGTGGATTGCTGTAGGTGTTCGCGAAAGCGTTGAGCTCGCTGTCCGTCATGCGCGTGACGGTCGGCCGCGCCGGATCGTCGATCTGGAAGGTGCCGTCGGCGTTGAGGCCCGCCACGTAGATGAAGTGGCCGCCGATGCCCAACGACCCGTTCAGCACCACGCCATGGCCCGCCTTGAGGGCGGCGCGCACGTTCGCAGGCGAGCCGACCGGATTGTACTTCGCTTGCATGCCGACCTGCTTGGCCGCGTTCGCGATCAGCGAGGCGTTGCCGGGCACGCCGGTGCTGGAGGTCGCGCCCGTGCGGCGCACCATCTCGTTGATCGTGTTGCCGTCGGCCGGGCGCACGCCCCAGGCCGCGAGCGCCATCGTGAGCGAGGTCGGTCCGCAGGTCCAGCCGTTGGGCTGTTGGATGTAGAAGCTGCGTCCGGTCTTGATGTGGGGGTGGTTGACCTTGCCCTTGACCTGAACGCCGAGCGCGGCCCAAGTCTGCTTGTCCGCCGTGCCCGTGACCTTGAGGTGCTTCGCCTTCTGGAAGGCCTTCAGTGCCGCCTCGGTGTGCGGCCCGAAGTCGCCATCGATGCCCTGGGGGTTGAAACCGAGCTTCTGCAGCCGCTGCTGCAAGGCTCTGACCGGGGCGCCCGTGTCGCCTTCTTTGAGGGTCGGGCCGCTGCCGGGCTTCGGCTTGGGCTTGCTGGGCTTCGTCGGCGTGGGAGCCGGCTTCGTGCCGAACTGAGCCATCAGCGCCTTGCATTGCGCCTGGATCGCGGCCAGTTGCTTCTGCAGCTGCGTGATCTCGGTCTGAATGTGGTTCGCGTTGAGGGGGGCCGCCGCGGTCGCGACGGGAGCCGCCGCCGTGGGTACCGCCGCGCCGCCGCTGGGGGCCGTGTCCATGCCCGCCGACATCGGTCGGCTCGGCAAGCCCGTCACGTTGAAGTTCGAAGTGTCGGGCGCGGAGGCGGTGGCGACAGGCGCC
>DATNPP010000063.1:0-4251 GCA_036703175.1 Oscillatoriaceae cyanobacterium | reverse complement strand
GGGGATGATCAAGAAGTAGCTAGAACTTCAGGTACGGCGCGAACGCGTTCACCTCACCCTGCGGAATGCCGGTTTTGCGCGACAGATCCTGCGCGTTCTTGTAGGGACGATTCGCGACGATCTGCGCCGCGGTCGTCTCGCCGATGCCCGGCACCTGCTGCAATTGGGACGCGGTCGCCTTGTTGGCGTCGACGTGCAGCAAGACTTGCCCGCCGCGCGAGATCACCTGCGTGTGCGTCTGCACGATGCCCTGGTTCGGATTCGTCGACGGCGGCGGGCCGGCCCGCAGCGGCACGGCGCCACCCGAATGCTCCTGCTGGCGCGTGATCGGATTCGTGTTGCCATAGGTCACGGGCGACGTCTGTCCACCGCCGCCGCCGCGCGCATGACATGCCGAAAGCACGCCCAGCAGGGCGATCGCCACGATCACTGGCTTGTTCGACATCGCCGCACCCTCCCGTTCATCATTCTTTACATCCATTCTAGGCCTGCCGAACGGCCTGAACAACACTTCCTTGGCCTGTCGGGCCCGGCACGGATCGGGTAAGATCGCACCATGACCCCCGAGGAACTGGCCACAGGCCTGGCCGCGCTGCTTCCCGCGGACGCGATCCTCACGCGTCCCGAGCAATTGCTGGTCTACGACTGCGACGCCTACACGATCGAGAAGGCGCTGCCGCTCGCGGTCGTGCTGCCGCGCACGACCGAGGAAGTGGCCGCGGTGGCGCGCTACGCGCACGCCCGAGGTCTGCCGTTGGTCCCCCGCGGCGCCGGCACGGGCCTTTCGGGCGGCGCATTGGCGCTCGAAGGCGGCATCATCGTCGCGCTGACGCGCATGAAGCACGTGCTCGAAATCGACGCGCCGAACCGCCGCGCGCTGGTCGAGGCCGGCTGCGTCAATCTCAAGCTCACGGAGGCCGCCGCCCCTTACGGCTTGATGTTCGCGCCCGATCCGAGCTCGCAATCCGCGTGCACGATCGGCGGCAACGTCGCCGAGAACTCCGGCGGCCCGCACACGCTCAAGTACGGCGTCACGGTGAACCACGTGCTCGGCCTCGAGGTCGTGCTGCGCGACGGCACGGTGGTCTGGCTCGGCGGCCCCAACGAGGACACACCCGGCTACGACCTCACGGGCTTGATGGTCGGATCGGAGGGCACGTTCGGCATCGTGACGCGCGCCTGGGTGCGCCTCGTGCCGCCGCCGCAAGCCGTGCGCACGATGCTCGCGGTGTTCCCGACCATCGAGACCGCCTCGCAGGCCGTGAGCGCGATCATCGGCGCGGGGCTCATTCCGGCGGCGCTCGAGCTGATGGATCGCGCGATTCTGCAGGCGGTCGAGCGCGCGTTCAAATTCGGCTTCCCGCTCGATGCCGGCGCCGTCCTGATCATCGAACTGGACGGCCTCGAGGCGGGCATCGACGCGCTCAAGGATCAGGTGATCGCACTGTGCGAGACGCATGGCGCCCACGAGGTGCGCGTCGCGCGCGACGCCAAGCAGCGCGCCGAGCTCTGGAAGGCCCGCAAACGGGCCGTCGGCGCGGTCGGGCTGCTCGCGCCCTCCAAGATCACGATGGACGGGGTCATTCCGCGCACGCGACTGCCCGAGGTGCTCGCGGCGATCGCCGACGTCGGCGCGCGGCACGACTTGCGCATCGCGAACGTCTTTCACGCCGGCGACGGCAATCTGCATCCCGTGATTCTTTTCGACGAGCGCGACCCCGAACAGGTGGCGCGCGTGCTCTTGGCCGGCGGCGCCATTCTCGACGTCTGCCTCGCCGCGGGCGGCAGCATCACGGGCGAGCACGGCGTGGGCGTCGAGAAGAACGCCTACATGGGGCGCATGTTCAGCGCCGAGGACCTCGCCCTCATGCAAGAATTGCGCGCCGTCTTCAATCCGGACGGCCGCTTGAACCCCGGCAAGCTCTTGCCATCCGGCAAGGGCTGCGTTGAAATTCGCGTCCGCACGCGCGGAGGAGCCGCATGTTGAACACACTTGAAACCCTGCCCGTCGAGCCCTTCGCCCTGGCGGGCCTCACGCCGCGCGAGGCCGTGCGTCCGCACGACGTCGCGCAGGCGGCGCAGGCGATCGCCCGTGCGCATGCCGAATCCTGGGCTGTCGTGCCCTGGGGCGGCGGCAGCCACCAGGGCCTGGGCAACGCGCCTTCGCGCTACGATCTGGCCTTGCTGACGAGCGGCCTCACGCGCATTCGCGACCACCAGCCTGCCGACCTCACGCTCACGGTCGAGGCCGGCGCGACGCTGCAGCAAGTGCAAGGCGCCCTCGCGCCGCACGGGCAGTACCTGCCGCTCGAAGTCGAGGATCCCGCCCGCGCGACCATCGGGGGGCTGCTCGCCACCAACCTCGCGGGCCCGCTGCGCTTCTCGCACGGCACGCCGCGCGATCTGACCTTGTGGATCGAAGCGTTGCGACCCGACGGCACATTGGTTCACGGCGGCGCCAAGGTGGTCAAGTCCGTCGCTGGCTACGACACGCCCAAGCTCTTCATCGGCAGCCTGGGCAGCGTCGGGTTGATCACGGCGGCGACCTTCAAGGTGGCGCCCTTGCCCGAAACGCGCCGCATGGTCCTGCTCGGCTTTCGCGAAGCGGACCACACCGAAGAGGTCCTCGCCAAGCTGCTCGCGGGCGGCTACGATCCGAGCCTGCTCACGCTCGTGTGGGGCGCGACGCAGTTGGGCGACTACATCGACACGAGCCCGTGGATCCTCGCCATCGGCGCGGACGGCCCGCGCGCCACGACGGACTGGCAGGTCGAGGCCTTCGCGGCGCTGGGCCGCGAGTTCGGCACGATGTCCGTGCGCACGCTCGACGAAAGCGAGACGCTGCGCGTCCGTCGCGCGCTCATGGCCAACCGCGCGCTCGGCGAGGTTTCGGTCAAGCTGAACCTGGCCCCCAATCAGCTCGCCCGCGTGCTCGGCCACCTCGATCGCCGGGGCCAGTTCGAGTATCTGCGCGTCTTTTGCGAAGCGGGCAACGGCGTCGTGCGGATCGCCGGGAACGTGCCGACCGACTGGTGGCGCGAGATGGCCGTCTTCGCGACCGAGATCGGCGGCACCTGGACGCTGGAGCGCGCGCCGCTCGAGCTCAAGCGCGGCGTGGACGTGTGGGGCCCGGAGCGGGGCGATCGCGCCCTCATGCGGCAGCTGAAGGCCGCGCTCGACCCTACCAGCACGCTCAATCCCGGCCGTTTCGCCGGCGGCTGACCCTTCTTAGCGCTCGACGCGGCGAATGAAGTACCAGGGCCAATCCTCGCCCTCGTTCTCCGATTCGTCCTCCTGCCCGCGTTTCGAGGCCTTGCCCCAGATTGACGTCTTCTTCTTCGCCGCCTTGGCCGGGCGCGGCTGATGCGGCGACTCGGGCTCGAAATGCACCCAGCCCGAATCGTTGCCGATTTCCCAGGCCGACGTCTCGTCCGCGACCTCCGCGCTCGCGTTCAGCACCGCGCCGCGCAAGCGCGCCACGAACTCGCTGGTCGGCACGGTGAATTCGTTGCCGTCCGGATCGACGAAGCTGACGTTCCTGAGGTCCTTCGCGAGAATGGTGACCGCCTGTTTGACGTTCGAGCCCGGCATGCCGTCGATGATCGCGATGTCGCCGCGTTGCAGCGCCGACGAGGCGCGTGCTTGCTGGCCGACCTCGAAGAAGGCGACGAGCTTGGCCGCGCCATCGGGAAACAGCGCCGCGAGCTGCGCGTTGAACGCGGCCTTGCCCAGCGGGAGGTTGCCGCCCTCGGTGAAGGCAGCGTGCAGGGCATTCTGAAACAGGGCCGAAATCGCCGACTCGCCCTCTGAGAAGTTCAAGAGTCCTTTGGGCAGCGCGAGCGCGCCGCCGTTGGGCAAGGTCGCGAGCTGGGCCTCGCCGGCCAGACTCGCGAGCGTTTCGACGTAGAGCGCCGGATCCGTTTCGATTACGAGGCGCTCGAGGCTGGCCTCGCCACTCGTCAACTGCGCCAGGCTTTGGCGTACGGCGAGGGGATTCTCGAGCTGAGCGAGGGTCTCGCTGACCAACCGTCCGTTGCTCACCTGGCCGGCGAGGCTCGAACCGAGCTTGCCGGCGGCGAGTTGCGACAGGGCGCCGAGCAAGCGGGCACCTTGCGGGCCGTCGAGCAGCCCGGCCGCCAGCAGGCGCCCGAGTTGCGCCGGAAGCGGTTGCCCCGGTGTCGCGGGCGTGGGTTGCGCGCGCCCGGGCAAGGCGAGCGAGGGCAGCGTGCGCGCAGCTGGCGTTGAAGGGGC
>DATNPP010000062.1:0-4203 GCA_036703175.1 Oscillatoriaceae cyanobacterium | reverse complement strand
CGCGCCTTTCCTTTATGGTAGAATGAGGGCGCGAAAGGGGCTGCCGTTTTGACGCAAAAGCTGCACGTGGCCTTCGTCTGGCACATGCACCAGCCGCTCTACAAGGATCGGCTGACCGGCCACTACCTCATGCCCTGGGTGCGCTTGCACGCCCAGAAGGACTATCTGGACATGCTCGAGGTGCTCAAGCCCTACCTCGAGCTGCGCCAGACCTTCAATTTGGTTCCCTCGCTGCTCGAGCAGCTCGTCGACTATGCCGAGCACGAGGCCTGGGATCGGGCGCTCGAGCTGCTCGTGAAGCCCGTCGAGCGTATGAGCCAGGAGGACAAGGCTTATCTGCTGGAGCGCGCCTTCGATCTCAACTGGGCGCACATGCTGCGGCCCTACGCGCGCTTCAGCGAGCTGGCCGACCGCCGCGAGACGTTGCGCGCGCTGTCGCCCGAAGAGCGGCTCGCGGCTTTTGACGAACAAGACTGGCGCGATTTGAGCACCTGGTTCAATCTGGCCTGGTTCGATCCGTTGTGGCTCTCGCGCGAGCCCGCGCTCGCCGCGCTCGTCGCGCGCGATCGCGGCTTCACGCAAGAAGATCGTGAAGGGCTCTACGGCTTGATCCGCGCGCACCTCAAACGCGTGATTCCCGCCTATCGCGATCTGGCCGCGAGCGGCCAGATCGAGCTCACCACCACGCCGTACTACCACCCGATCCTGCCGCTGTTGTGCGACACGGACAGCGCCCGCGAAGCGCGCCCCGAGCTGCCGCTGCCGCGAGTCCGCTTCGCCCACCCCGAAGACGCCCGCGCGCAGATTCGCCGCGGCATCGACGACTTCGTGCGCCACTTCGAGCGCGCGCCGCGCGGCATGTGGCCCTCGGAGCAATCCGTGAGCCCCGAGGCGCTCGCGCTGATCGCCGAAAGCGGTCTCGATTGGAGCATCTCGGACGAGGGCATCCTCGCGCGCACGCTGGGGCTCTCGATGGCGCGCGACGCGCGCGGCATTCCTTACGAGGCCGCTTCGCTCTACCAGCCTTACCGCGTGCAGACGCCCAACGGCCCGGTGTCGATGATCTTCCGCGATCTGACGCTCTCGGATCTGATCGGCTTTCACTACGCGCAGTTGCCGGGCGAGGAGGCCGCGGCCGATCTGCACGCCCGGCTCACGCGCATTCGCCAGGTGCTGCCGGACGGCGGCGAGGCCTACCTCGTCACGATCGCCCTGGACGGCGAGAACTGCTGGGAGCACTACGCGCAGGACGGGTTCGTCTTCCTGGACGAGTTCTATCGCCGCGTCGCGCGCGATCCGCTTATCGAGCTGGTCAGCGTCGGCGACTTCCTCGATCGCCATCCGCCGCGGCGCACGCTGGACACGATCGCCGCGGGCTCCTGGATCGCCTCGGACTTCACGACCTGGATCGGCGAGCCCACCAAGAACCGCGCCTGGGATCTGCTCTCGCGCACGCGCTCGGATCTCGTGGCCGCCGAGGCGGGCCTGGACGACGCCATCCGCGAGGCCGCCTGGGAAGAGATTCGCATCGCGGAGGGCAGCGACTGGTTCTGGTGGTTCGGCGAGGGCCACGATTCCGGTCAAGACGAGCTCTTCGATTTGCAGTTCCGTCTGCATCTGCGCAACGTGTACCAGCTCGCGGGCCTCACGGCGCCCGCCGAGCTCGACGAGCCCTTGGCCATGCCGGTGCCCGAGCCGGCCTCGGGCAAGTTGCATCTGCCCAGCGGCGCGCTCGCGCCGGGCGAGTGGCATCAGGCCGCCGTTTACGACCCCACGCGCGGCCAGGGCGCCATGCACGCGGCGGCCAAGGTGTTGCAGCGCCTCACCTACGGCACCGATGCCGAGCACCTCTACGTGGCGGCCGAGTTCGCGCCGCAGTACGAGCCGCAAGAAGGCGACGAGCTGGTGCTCTATTTCTGCTATCCGGGCCGCGTGCGCCACAACAGCGCGATCGCCCTCGAGATGGACGGTGTGAGCGCGCCGACGAGCCGCTGGCGCTTCGGCCACGCGCTGCACGTGCATCTGGGCTGGCCGCAAGGCGCGATTCTGATGGAAGCCAGCGAGTACGACGGCTGGCGCTTCGTCGCCGAGTGCGAGCGCTGGGCAATGGGTGAAACGCTGGAGCTCTCGTTGCCGCTCGCCATGCTCGACGTGCCGCCCGGCCAGGAGGTCCACTTCGTGGTCGCGACGGCGCGCGGCGGGGCGATCGCCGAGGTGTTGCCGCCCCAGCAGCCCCTGCATTTGGTCGTGCCGCGGCAAAGGATGCCCGTATGAGAACGCTCGGATTGTTGCTGATCGTCGCCTTGCTCGCGGGCTGCCAGATCTCGCGCCCGGACAATCCGACGCTGAACCTCGGCACCGGCTCGAGCCCGTCGCCGGGCGGCAGCGCCGTGAGCGGCGCCTGGCAGCCCACGGCGAGCCTGCTCGTGGCGCGCGGCGAGCTCGCCGCGGCCGTCGTGGGCCGGTCGATTTACGCGCTGGGGGGCGCCTCGTCCGCCTCGGGCCTGCTCGGCTCAGTCGAGCGCTACGATCCGGACAAGGACGCCTGGACGTCCGTGGCCGCGATGCCCACCGCGCGCGCCTACCTGGCCGCCGCGGGCCTGGGCGACAAGCTCTACGCCGTCGGCGGCATCGGGCCGGACAAGCCGTACGGCACGCTCGAAGTTTACGATCCGGCCACGAACGCCTGGACCACCGGCCCCGCCATGCCCACGCCGCGCTTCGGTTTGGGCGCCGCGGTATTGAACGGCAAGCTCTACACGGTGGGCGGGCTCGACGCGAACGGCAACGCGCTCGCCAACGTCGAGGTCTTCGATCCGAGTGCGAACGCCTGGAGCGCGCTGGCGCCGCTGCCCGAGCCGCGCGGCTTCCTCGGCGTCGCCGCGACCGACGGCAAGCTCTACGCGCTGGGCGGCAACACGGGCAACTTCGCGAGCGCGCTCGCCGAAGCTTATGACCCGGCGAGCAACACCTGGAGCGCGCTGCCCACGTTGCCCAAGGGACGCGATCGCGTGGCGGCCGCGGCGATCGCCGGCGGCGTCTTCGCGCTGGGCGGCACGCTGCCGGGCCTCAGCACCGAGGTCGACCGCTTCGATCCGCAAGCGGGGAACTGGTCCGCCGGCCCCGCGTTGACGTCGGCACGCGGCGCGCTGGCGGCCGTGGCCTTCGACAACGCCCTCTGGGTGATCGGCGGCATGGACAACACGACGACCTTCGGCAAGGTCGAGTTCTGGCCGGCTTCATGAAAAAATCCCTCCGCCTTCGGCGGAGGGATGGCGGACTAGAACAACTTCAGCGAGACGCTGGCGGATTCCTTGACCGTCACCTCGTCGCTGTCCTGGAAGGTGATCGGCTGGGTCGTGCCGGATGAGGCGATGGTGATGCCGAGCTGGAAGTCGTCTTGCTGAAAGAGCGTCGGATCGACCGAGAAGCTCTTGTCGACCTCGGGACCGGCGGCCGGAAGGTCTATCTCGCCTTGATCGCCGCCGAGCGGCGGCTGCGAGTAGGGATCCACGTTCGGCGCCGACATGTAGATCTTCAGCGCCAGCGGCAGCGGGCCGGTGTTCTGCATCTTGAGATCGAGCGTCACGCTGTTGATCTTGACGCTATGCGCCTCGGCGGGCACCGGAATGCTGCTCGCCGGCACCTTCTGCGCCGGAAAAGCGGGCACGGCCGGAATTGGCACGCCGTTGACGGCGTTGGGCACGAACTGGTTGTACTTCACCGTGAAGCTCTGCTCCGGCGTCGCGACCGGCGGTAGCGAGCAGCCGACGATGGTCGCGGTGGCGAGCAGCAAGCTCACGCCGAGCACGGAACGAATGGCCATGGGATTTCTCCTTCTGTCGAAGCAAGATCAAGACGCGTCAGGGTCGTCGAGGGTTCCGGAGGCGGGCAGGCTCTGCGCGCCGGCGAGGCCGAATTGTCGAATCCAGAGCAGCCCGGCGATCGTCTTGGCGTCGACGATCGCGCCCGTGTGCACGCACGCGAGGGCCTCGTCGAGCGTCAGCGCCTGCGTGTCGATGAACTCGTCGGATTCGGGGCGCGCCGCGCCGCGCGTGAGCTCGGAGGCGGCAAACAGGTACAGCGCCTCGTTGGTGAAGCCGGGTGAGCTGTACATACAGCCCAGATAGCGCAGCGTGCCCGCGCAGCCGGTTTCTTCCGTCAGCTCGCGACCGGCCGCCTGTTCGGGGCGCTCTCCCGGAT
>DATNPP010000047.1:0-8879 GCA_036703175.1 Oscillatoriaceae cyanobacterium | reverse complement strand
AACCCCGTCACCGGCTCGGGCGGCGTACTGATCGGCACCGTGACGGAACTCGGGGCCAGCCGTCGGGATCTCAAGCTCGGCGATCGCCTGATCACGCTCGTCTCGCTCACGACCACCCCGCTGCAGCTTGACGGCCTCGGGCGCATCGATCCGCAATCGCACCAGATCGCGGCACAGGGCACGGCGATTCTCTTCGAACGCAGCTTGTACGCGGCCTTGCCCGGGGATCTCGACGAGCAGTTGGTGCTCTCGGTGCTCGACGTCTGCGGCGCGCCCGCCCAGGCCCATCGCCTGGTGAAGCCGGGCATGCGCGTGGTGATCCTCGGCGGCGGCGGCCGCAGCGGCTTGCTGTGCAGCTGGGTGGCCGCCCAGCAGGTGGGGCCGGAGGGCCAGGTCATCGCGATCGAGTACTCGCAAGCCGGCCTCGACAAGCTCGCGCGCGTGCCGAACGTAACGCGCCTGCAAGGCAACGCGACGGACGCCGTGGCGGTGCACGAGCTCGTCAGGCAGGCCACCGGCGGCGCCTTCGCGGATCTGGTGATCAACTGCGTGAACATTCCCGGCACCGAGATGGCGAGCATTCTCGCGGCGCGGCAGCGCGGAATGGTGTATTTCTTCAGCATGGCGACGAGCTTCCAGGCAGCGGCGCTGGGCGCCGAGAGCGTCGGGCAAGACGTCGATTTGCTGATGGGCAACGGCTACGCGGAAGGCCATGCGGCCTACGCGCTCGAGCTCGTGCGCCGAAACCCCGTATTAGCCGAACTGGTTCAATGAGGATGCCATGATCGAGCCGACCGAGACGATTCACCCCATGTTGCTGAAAGGCGCGCGTGTCGAGCTGCGCCCGATCGAGCGCGAGGACGTGCCGACCTTCGCGAGCTGGTACTCGCAGTACGAGCTGCTGCGTCAGCTGGCGCCCGGCACCGTCACGCCAATGAACCGCGTGGCCGAGGAGGGCTGGTTCGACAGCCTGAACCGCGAAAAGGGGCATTTCACCTTCGCGATCGCCGTGCGCGCGACCGGAGCGCTGATCGGCAGTTGCTCGCTCATGAACCACCACGGCAAGAACCGCAGCGCGACGTTGGGCATCGCGATCGGCGATCCGGCCGCGCGCGGCCAGGGCTACGGCTCCGAGGCGCTGGCGCTGCTGCTCGAGTTCGGCTACCTCGAGATGAACCTCAATCGCGTCGAGCTGCAGGTGCTCGAGCTGAACCACCGCGCGGTGGCCCTCTACGAGCGGCTGGGCTTCCAGCACGAGGGGCGGCAGCGTCAGGCGCTGTACCGCGAGGGCCGCTACTGGGACAACCTCCTCATGAGCATGCTGCGCTCGGAATACCGTCCGCGCGCGGCCTGGAAGCTGGATTGAACCTTCAATGACCGTTTCCCCGAGCAAACAGACCGAGCACACGAGCATGGCCTACCGCATGGCCGAGCTCGAGCGGCGCCGCGAAGAGGCGCTCGCGGGCGCGGGCGCCGAGGCGATTGAAAAGCAGCACGCCCGCAACAAGCTCACGGCGCGCGAGCGTCTCGAGCTGCTGGTCGACCCCGGCACCTTCGTCGAGCTGGATCGTTACCGCGAGCATCGCTGCGTCAACTTCGGCATGGAACAGAAGCGCGTGCCGGGCGACGGCGTGGTGACGGGCTACGGCCAGATCAACGGGCGCACGGTCTACGTGTTCAGCCAGGACTTCACGATCTTCGGCGGCAGCCTGGGCGAGGCCCACGCCGAGAAGATCTGCAAGGTCATGGATCTGGCGCTGCGCAACGGCTTTCCGTGCATCGGCCTGAACGACTCGGGCGGCGCGCGCATTCAAGAGGGCGTCGAGAGCCTGGGCGGCTACGCCGAGATCTTCTGGCGCAACGTGCAGAGCTCGGGCGTGATTCCGCAGCTCTCGGCGATCCTCGGCCCCTGCGCGGGCGGCGCGGTCTACTCGCCGGCCATCACGGACTTCACGGTGATGGTCAAGGACACGAGCTTCATGTTCATCACGGGGCCCGACGTGGTCAAAACCGTGTTGCACGAGGACGTCACCTTCGAGGACCTCGGCGGCGCGAGCACGCACAATCAGATCAGCGGCGTGGCGCACTTTCTCGCGCAGAGCGAGGAAGAGGCGCTCGCGGATCTGCGCTATCTGCTCTCGTTCCTGCCGTCCAACAACCTCGAGGATCCGCCGGTCTACCCGTGCAGCGATCCGATCGATCGCCGCGAGGAGCGGTTGATCGAGCTGATTCCGGACCAGCCGACCAAACCCTACGACATGCACGAGGTGCTCGCGCTGATCGTCGACGACGGCGAGCTGCTCGAGGTGCAGCCGCTCTTCGCGGGCAATCTGATCACGGCCTTCGCGCGCATGAACGGCCAGACGGTCGGCATCGTGGCGAACCAGCCGAAGGTGATGGCCGGCACGCTGGACATCAATGCCAGCGTCAAGGGCGCGCGCTTCGTGCGCTTCTGCGACGCCTTCAACATTCCGATTCTCACCTTCGAGGACGTGCCGGGCTACTTCCCGGGCCGCGCGCAGGAGCACGGCGGCATCATCCGCCACGGCGCCAAGCTGCTATACGCCTACTGCGAGGCGACGGTGCCCAAGCTGACGGTCATCACGCGCAAGGCCTACGGCGGCGCCTACGACGTGCTCGGCTCGAAGCACATCCGCGCGGACGTGAATCTGGCCTGGCCGACGGCCGAAATTGCCGTGATGGGGGCCGAGGGCGCGGTGAACATTCTCTACCGGCGCGAGCTGGCCGCCGATCCCAGTCGGCGCGACGCGTTGATCGCCGAGTACCGCGATCGCTTCGCCAATCCCTTCGTCGCGGCCGAGCGCGGCTTCATCGACGACGTGATCGACCCGCGCGACACGCGCTATCTGCTGATCCGCTCGCTCGAGACGCTGCGCGGCAAGCGCGTCGAGCGTCCGGCGCGCAAGCACGGGAACATTCCGCTGTGATGCACCTCGATCGCCCGGCCACGCCGGAGCAGGCGGCGGCTATTGCCGCCGCGCTCGCGGCCTACCTGGCCGAGACGCCGCCCGTTCCCAAGCCCCTCGAGCCCTGGCGCATGGCCGCGCGCGTCGAGTCGCTGGGCCTCGTGCGCCGCGTCCCCGGCAAGCTCGATCTGCGTTACATGAGCGCGCCCACCCGCGAACGCCTGACCCGCCCGCACCGCTGATCAGCGCCGGTTCAGCTTGCGCCAGTCCGATGCCGCGGCGAAGGCCCGATCGATCTGCGCGGCGCTCATGCGCTGCGCCAGCGCCGCGCGCGCGGCTTGCGGGTTCTCGCCCGCCTCGAGGCTGAGCACCGTGCCCGGCTTGAGGCCGCTCTCGCCCTCGCGGTGCTCGCTGCCGGCGGCCAGCACGTACCACATGTAGGCCTTGACCGGATCGCGTTCGACGCCCAGGCCCTTCTCATAAAGCCGGCCGAGCTTGTACATGCTCGCGCCGTCGCCTTTCGCGGCGAGCGCCTCGTACCAGTGCGCCGCCTGCGCGTACGAGCGCGGCACGCCCTCGCCGTCGGCGTACATGAGCGCGAGGATCGTCTCGGCGCGCGCGTCGCCTCTGCTCGCCGCCCAGTTGAAGTAGTGCAGCGCCGTGGCCGCGCTCTGAGGCACGCCGTCGCCGTCGCGGTAGGCGCTGCCGAGCTGGCAAATCGCATCGAGATTGCCGTGCGTCGCCGCGAGCTCGAGCCACTCGAGCGACAGGCGATCGCTCTGCGGCACGCCGATGCCGGCCTCGTACTTCATGCCGAGCTGGTACTCGGCCGCCGGGTAATGCCGCGACGCCGCGACCTCGATCCAGCGCAGGCCGATCGTGTGGTCCAGCGGCACGCCGTCGCCCTCGTCGTAGCGCATGCCGAGCGTGTAGGCCGCCTGAGCGTCGCCCGAGGCGGCGCGGGACTGCAACAATCCCAGCGCGGGTGCCGCCACGGCGGGGGCGGCGAGAAGGAGGGACAGGGCGATCGCGAGCGAGCGGGGCATCGTTTTTCCTTTCGGCAGGGGGCGAAACCATTGTACCTGGCGAGCGAGGCCGAGAAAACGCTTGCTCGCATTCCCGATCCCGCCTCCCGAGAAGCGCGCCAAGCGTGGGTTCTGGATTTGCTTTCAATTCTTTACGACATTTCTCTATCATTTGTTGGCAAAATCCGTTACAAATCATTAGAATGGGTTTACTATAGCCTGGTTGCTCTTATTGGAGCGCACGAACGTCGCCCCGCATCGTCCAATTCACTGTTTCATCGTAGGAGGAAATCGCATGACCAAACGCCGTCTACTTATCGCCACTCTGGCAGCCTCGCTGGGAGTGGTCGGGGTCTCGGCCCAGGCCCAGGCGGCCTGGAACGGCCTCAAGCACTTCAACTGCATGACCTCGGCCGCCAACTGGCACTTCGACGGCTTGTACGGCCGCGACACCCAGGCTGCCGTCAAGGCCTTCCAGAAGGCCCGCGGCATCAACGCCGACGGCGTCGCCGGCCCCCGCACGCTCAAGGAGCTGGGCCTGTCGACGGGCCGCACCCTGCGCTGCGGCGACGGCGGTAACGACGTCCTGAAGCTGCAACATGCCCTCTCGGCGGCCGGCTTCTGGTACGGCCAGACCGGCAAGGCCGTGCATCCGCGTCCGAGCGCGACCCCGACGCCGATGCCGACGCCGATGGAAACGCCCACGCCGATGTACACGCCGATGGCGACGCCGACCCCGATGGAGACCCCGATGCCGGAGATGACCCCGGTGCCGGAGATGACGCCCGAAGAGACGCCTTCTCCCGAGGTCCAGGGCGTGACCAACGAGCCGACCCTCGATCTTTGGGGCGGCGCCTGGATGCTGCCCGTGTCCGGCACGGCCATCAACAATGCCGGCTTCAACTGGAACCCGCCGATCTCCTTCAGCTACCAGGGCGGCGCGGACCTGTGGTGGGGCAACTGGGGCATCGGCGGCGACGTCACCCGGTTCAATCTGGCCAACAGCGCGTTCAACCTCGGACCGCTGATGACCAACAACACCTACCTCTACGACGCCGACCTGAAGTACCGCTGGGATTCGGGCTTCTGGAACTGGATGCTCGGGTACCGCGGCGACAACATGGGTCTGAACATGGGCCAGATCGGCCTCGCCTACACCCACCCGCTGGGATTGGATTGGCTCTGGATCAATTTGGCGGCCTCGGGCGGCTACGGCAACAACAACTCGTGGGACGGCGACGGCAAGCTCGGCTTGGGCCTGCGCTTCGGCTGGTTCGGCATCGACGCCGATTACCGCTACCTGTACCTGAATGCGGGCACGGGCACGCAGCCCACCGTGACCTTGAACGGCCCCGAGGCGGACATCCGTCTCGCGTTCTAAATCACGCCGTCGAAAGACAGGAGGGCTCGGCTTCGGCCGGGCCCTTTTCGCTGCGGCGATCGCGCGCGGGGCGGCCTTCTCTACAGGCAAGCGAGCGGTTAGAATCCGGCGCGGATTGGGCAGGAAAAAGGGGTAACCCCCGCCTTGTCGCTGTCAGGAATGCCCTTGAACCGCTTCCGCCTCTGGCCTCGCCCTCTGTCCGGCACGCATGCCGGGCGATCGCATTGGCGCGCCTTCAGCGAAGCGAAGCCGTCCGCTCGGGGCAAGCTCGCGCGCTGGTCGCTCACGGCGTCGGCGCTCGCGCTCACGGCCATTGCCACCACCCGCCCGGCGCTCGCAAACGCGATGGATCCCAACGTGCGCATGTACACGCTCGAGACGCCGCACTTCAGCATCAACTTTCCCGAGGGCTATGAGGACGTCGCGCAAGAAGCCGCCGCCTTCGCCGAATTGGCCAACTCGGAGGTGTCGCCCTGGCTCGGCACCGAGCCGACCAACAAGACGCAGCTCTCGCTCTTCGACAACACGGACTCGATCGACGGTCTCGCGCTGCCCTACGTCAACAACGAGGAGTTCGTGTGGCTCACGAACCCCGACGACGAAGAGATGTGGGGCCGCTACGACAACTGGCTGAAGCTCGTCATCACGCACGAGTACACCCACGTGCTGGACTTCGAGACGACTGCGGGCCTCTCCAAGGCGCTCAACAGCGTGTTCGGGCGCTTTCTGTTTCCGAACCTGTTCCAGCCGACCAGTTTGATCGAAGGCCTGGCCGTCACCTCGGAGTCGATGTTCACGAACGACGGCCGCGGCGGCCGCGGCAACGAGGGCTACTACGACATGTATCTGCGCGCCGACGTGCTGGCGCATCGGCAATTGTCCCTGGACCAGGCGGGCGGCTACTGGCTGACGGACTTCCCCGGCGGCGACAGCCCGTACGTCTACGGCGTGTTCTTCTGGAAGTACCTGGTGATGCACTACGGCGCGAAGTCCTTGCCCGAGGTGCAACACGCCTACGCCGCGGCGCCCTACCTGGGCGTCGACCATGCCTTCAAGCAGGTGACGGGGCGCGACTTCGAGGAGATCTGGGACGAGTTCCTCGCCTGGCTGCGCGCGCGCGCCCAGACCGAGGTGGCGCAGATCGAGCAGCATCCGCTGACGCCGCTGCACCGGGTCACCTTCACGGGCCAGAGCCACTTCCATCCGGAGTACATGCCCAACGGCCATCTGAGCTTCATCGAGGGCCTGCGCCACAACCTCGACGCGGTCGTCGAGGTGACGGGCACGCAGCCGAACGGGCATCCGATCATCAAGCGCCTGTTCCCCAAGACGCACTACGGCACCTACGACGTCAGCGCCGACGGCAAGTCGATCTACTACTTCACCTCGGACGGCCCGAACAACTACGTCAGCTACAACGACATCGTGCGCTACGATCTCGCGACCGGCGCGCGCGACCAGCTGACGCAATACCTGCGCGTCGACGATCCCGCCGTCAGCCCGGACGGCCAGGAGTTCATCGCCGTCAAGAACGGCCGCGGCGACAACAACCTCTGGCTGTTCGACGACAGCGGCCACGTGATCAAGCGCTTGACGGATCTGCACGACAACACGCAGTTCTCGACGCCGCGCTGGAGCCCGGACGGCAAGCACGTGGTGCTGAGCTCGTGGCACGGCGGCTGCCGCGATCTGTACATGATCGACACGGACACCTGGCGCGTCTATCCGCTGTGGAAGGACTACTCGGTCGACATGGCCCCGTGCTGGAGCCCGGACGGCAAGTACGTCGTGTTCGCGTCGGACCGCGATCATCGCAACTGGAACATCTTCGCCTACGACTGGCAAGCGAAGAAGCTCTACGAGGTGACCAACGTGCTCACGGGCGCGTTCGAGCCCACCGTCAGCCCGGACGGCAAGAACGTCGCGATGGTCGTCAGCGTGGGCAAGGGCACGGACATCTACACGGCGCCCTGGAATCCCGCGAGCTGGCGCGCGTGGCCCACGCCGGGCTTCGACGACAGCATCCACGCATACCACTGGGTGCAAAAGGTGAAGTACCCGGTGCACGCGTACAATCCGATTCCCTCGATGATGCCGAAGTTCTGGTCGCCGCTCTACATCTCGGCCAACAACGTGCTCGGCGCGTTCACGATCGGCTACGACACGCTGCTCACGAACACGCTCTTCGCGATGGGCGGCTACACGCTCACGCAGCCCACCAACACGCCGCCCGGCACGAGCATCAACCCTATCGATCTGGCGATGACGCAGTTGCTCTACCAGAACAGCTTCTACGACACGAACTGGGGCATCTCGGGCGGCACGTTCCCGAGCAGCTACCCGATTCCGCTCGCCAACGGCTCGACGCTCAATTTGTACCAGCACTACACCAACGGCAGCTTCACGCTCTCGTGGAACAATCTGCCCTCGCCGCTGACGAACTCGAGCTATCAAGACGGCAGCACGCTGACGCTCGGCTACAACGTCCTCGACATCGCGGACATGACGCCCGCGGACTACAACAAGCAGGCCGAGGACGCCAAGCTGATGCCGGCGCCGGGCCGCTCCAACAGCATCTCGCTGACGTACAAGTACAACACCAACGGCAAGTACGGCTTCTCGGTGTCGCCCGAGTACGGCGACATGGGCACCTTTGGCGCCGAGGTGGCGCATCCGTGGCTCGGCTCGGAGACGACCTACACGAAGTTCTTCGGCGACTGGCGCACCTGGCACAAGACGCCCTGGCCGCAGCAGATTTTCGCGACGCGCCTGATGGGCGGCGTGAACTTCGGCAAGCCGCAGGGCGACTTCTATTTGGGCGGCACGCGATCGCCGTACGCCGGCGGCACGCCGGACATCCGCATGGCCGCGGATCCCGGCGATCTGCTCGAGCCTTTGCGCGGCTATCCGCTCGCGAGCACCAGCGGCAACACGATCGGGCTCTTTTCGGCCGAGTACCGCTTTCCGATTTACAACATCCAGCGCGGCATCGGCTCGCTGCCGTTCTTCGGGCAGGACATCTACGGCGCCTTCTTCACGGACGACGGCTTCGCGTTCACCAACAGTTGGGTCAGCCTGCTCGGCCAGACGCCCGATCCGAAGTCCGAGATGTACCCGGGGCTGCCGGATTTCAGGTCCAGCGTGGGCTTCGAGCTGCGGCTGAACTTCTCGATCGCCAACAATCCGCTGAACTCGGTGCCAATTTCGACGATCGTGCGCGAGGTCGCGCCCTCGATGGCGGCGTTCAACGACTCCTCCGGCATCTTCCGCCTGGGCGTCGCGCAGGCCCTGCTGCCCGCCGGCGGCAGCCTACCGGGCCCGACGGTCTACACCGAGTTCGGCACGATCTTTTAGCCGGCGCGAACAATACATTGCCCTCTCCCCCGGAGGGTGGGAGAGGGATATTTCACCGCCGTGCAGGCGGTGAAATCGGGAGCGGGGGCGACCCCAGGCCAGCTGAGCCACACGTCAGTGCCACAGGGCGCGGCTCGGAAGCGGTCGCCCCCTCTCCCAGCCGAAGCCCCTGAACAGGGCTTCGGCATCCCT
>DATNPP010000039.1:0-8077 GCA_036703175.1 Oscillatoriaceae cyanobacterium | reverse complement strand
AATACATTCCGCTCGGCCACCTGCACGGCGGCGCCCAGTGTCCCGTGCTGCTGCGGCCGAGCGTCGTCGTGCGCGAGTGCGTGCGAGGCGTCTCCGAAGAACAGGAAGAGAACATCCTGTGGCTGCGCCTGCTGCGGCGGCGCGTGGCGAAGGCCTGGAAATCGTTCCAGACCGCGGCGGTCGCCTCGTTCACGTTCGTAGAAACGGCCGGGTTGCTGTTCGCGGGCAAGATCATCAGCGACAGCCTGAGGCTCACGCGGCCCGTGCACGATCCGAACACGGACGGCATGGACGAGGCCGTGCTGCCGCGCCTCGGGCCGCAGATCGATCCGGGGCTGCTGGCGGATCGGATCGTCGGGTTCGCGCTGACTGAGCGCGCCGACATGGCCGAGGCCGTGTTGCGGCGCATCACCTTCACCTCGTGCTTCGCGCGCTGCGTGCTGATGACCGGCCACGGCAGCACGACGGTGAACAACCCCTACGCCTCGTCCCTCGATTGTGCGGCCTGCGGCGGCTACACCGGCGAGGCCAACGCGCGGGTCGCGGCGATGGTCCTCAACGACGCCGAGGTCCGGGCCGAGCTGCGCAAGCGCGGCATCGACATTCCGGACGACACCTGGTTCTTCGGCTGCCTGCACGACACGACGACGGACCTCGTCACGATTTACGACCTGGATCAAGCACCCGAAACCCATCGCGAGGAGATCGCGCGCATTCAGGGCATGCTGCTGGCGGCCGGCGCGCGGACGCGCCGCGAGCGGGCGGTCAAGCTGGGGATCGATCCGAACTCCGACGTCGATCGCCAGATCTTCGCGCGCAGCCGCGACTGGTCGCAGGTGCGACCCGAGTGGGGCAACGCCGGCAACGCGGCGTTTATCGCCGCGCCGCGCCAGCGGACCCGCGACGTCGATCTCGGAGGGCGCGTATTTCTGCACACGTACGATTTGCAAGAGGATCCGGGCTTCGAGACCCTCGAGCTCGTCATGACCGCCCCGATGGTCGTCGCGACCTGGCTCAATCTGCAGTACTTCGGCTCGACGGTGAACAACCGGGTGTTCGGCAGCGGCAACAAGGTGCTGCACAACGTCGCCGGCATTCTCGGCGTTCTGGAGGGCAACGGCGGCGATCTGCAGGTCGGCTTGCCGTGGCAATCCGTACACGACGGCAACCGCTTCATTCACGAGCCGCTGCGGCTGAACGTGCTGATCGAGGCGCCGACCGAGGCCATGAACGCGGTCATCGCCAAGCACGAGGCGGTGCGGCAACTGGTCGACAACCGCTGGATCCACCTTTTCGCCATGCAGGACGGCCGGATCGCGCAGCGATACCGCGGCAACGGAACCTGGGAATCCGTCTGAGCGGCGGCCGTTGCGCGTTTTGGAGTCGCGCCGGTTCAGCGGCCGGATCTGAACGACACCCAATTTCAATCTGAATTTAACCAAACCCTTGCGCGAAATGCATGAGCCTGGTATCGTGACTTCATCGACCGGTTCTGGAGAGCCGGGAGGCGCCGAAAGGCGCGCCGAACGAGATCGAAACGCCGCAAGGTGCGTAGAAGCAATTCGGTATCGAACCCGCGGAAGCGATTCCGATGGGGGGACCGCGAACCCGCGAGGGGGAACGGCCGGAGGGCAAAACCGGTTCAAGATGTCGCGGTGTTTCATAACGCGGGCTTTCGGGTCTGCGGAGGGAAATATCGCGGGCGACCGAAAGGAAGCTCGAAGTGGGCAGCAAAGCCCACGGAGGACGTACCGGACGCGCGAGCGTCCTGCGCCGCAAACGCACCGACGAATCGACGTCGGAAGGCCCCTCGAACTCCGGTAGGAAGGCTGTTTCGCAAGGAGCAGGTAACTCGCCGGGGAAATGAACGGGACTCCTGGCCGTAAGGCAGGGGGGCGCGATCCGAAAGGATCGAGGGCAGGGTCGGAAGCGGCGCTGCTGGGAGCTTCTAGCGAAGACGCCGTTCATTTGTCTTGCTTCTCCAGAAGTGAGCACGGAGCACCCCGTCCAAGAGTGCCACGGGATATGGGCAGGCGCGCAAGCGTCAAGACCGATCTCGGAGGCGGTGTGAACCCGTCTGAACGCAGGCTGAAAGACCCGCGACGGAACTACGGGGGGTGTGGCGACACCCGGTGGCCTAGCCACCAGGCCGAATCGACGGCCGGACCGGTTCCCGCAGCAATTCCCCGCCAAGCAAACGCTCGGCGGGGATTGGTGTTTTTGGGCGCAAAAAAAGGGCTCCCCGAACGGGGAGCCCGAACCCTTTTAGAGCGGGTTCACGCTCAGGTTCGTGAAGTCGACGCCGGACTCGGCGTAGACCGACAGGCCGCAGGTGCCGCTCGCGAAGGTCGTGTCCTGCACGTCGAAAGCGGTGGTGCCGCCGATTTTCACCATGAGGTGCGCGCCGTTCGCGTCCACCTCGACCGCCGTCGCCTGGCCGGACGGAATCAACGCCTGCGCGTTGTCGCCGAGCGTCTTGTACGTGCCGTTCTGCTTCACCTGCAGGCGGGTGAACGGCCCCTGATTGCCCGAGTCCTGCACGTTCAGCAAGCGGTAGTAGTTGTTCTCGTCCTGGTAGCGGAACAGCACGCCCACGCCGTCGTCGTCGGTCGGATTGATCGTGACCTTGAAGGCGTAGTTCTTCCAATCCTTGCCGCCGTTGATCACGGCGTCCGAGCCCTCGAAGTTGTCGTACTCGTTGTCGGAGCGGAAGATGTTCGAGGTCTGCGACAGCGTTCCGGGGGTGTTGATCGTCCAGGCCGAGGGCCCATCCGACGGCGAAGCCGCGGTGTCCGTGATGGTCCAATCCTTGGAGAACGCGCTCATGGTCGAGAAGTCCGCCGTGAAGGCGTTGCTCCCCGTGCCGCTCGTGCCCGTCGGGGCGGTCGAGCCGCTGCTCTGCTGCGGGGCGGTCGAGGCGCCGCCGGCCTGCGGCGCCGTTTGCGGCGTCGTGCAGGCCGTCAGGGCCAGCAGGGACAGCGCGAGGCTCAAACTCATGGCGAATTGGCGTGGCATAGATCCTCCTGTCTTGTGCCGAGCGTCGGTTCGCACCATGCATCCGACGACGAGGCGCTTGATGCGCAACAGGCTACCACAACCAGGCGAGCGAGGGAATCCCGCAGCTACATGATTCCGAAGGACCGCGCCGCGCGCCAACGGGTCTCGAGGGGCTGCTCCGCCGGCGCGGGAGTGGATTGGGCGGCCATCGCTTCGAGCGCCTGCACCACCTGGTGCAGCCAGTGGCGGTTCTCCAGGGCGCCGAAGCCGTCGCCGGCCTCGCGGTAGGCGCGTCCGGCCGCCGTCGGGTTGCCCCAGGCGCGCCGCGCGTCGCCCAGCACCAGCTGCGCGCGCGCGAGCTCGAAGGGATTGTGCGTGTCGGGCGCCGAGACGAGGGCGATCGCCCGCTCCGCATGCTGCTCGGCCATGGCAGGGTGCCCCGAACCCAGCGCCGCCTCGGCCGACAACCGCTCGGCCAGCGCCTGGTGAAGGGGATTGCGCAGCGGGCCCGACGCGACCGAGGTGATCACGCTTTCGAGGCCCTCGCGGGCCTTCGCCCAGGCCTTGCGGGCGATCAGCAGCTCGTTCCAGCCCAGCAGCGCGCGCACCAGCGTCAAGCCCAGATTGCCGGCTTCGGCCTCGGCAATCGCCTCGCGCAGCAGCTGCTCCGTTCTGTCGGGCTCGCCTACGGCCAGGGCCACGCGGCCTTCGAGCACGCGCATCAGGCCTCTGGGCACGGCGGCATGCGTCAGCGCCTCGTGGCGCCAGCTGCGCGCGATCGCCGCGCGCGCTTCTTCGAACTCGCCGCGCTGATGCAGCAGATAGGGCGCGATGTAGAGCATCCAGGCCGTCGGCGGCGCGTTGATCCGGCGGCAGGTCTGCCGCGCCTCGTCCAGGTAGGCCTGCGCCTCGCGCTGGCGTCCGGTCCAGGCGTACCAGAGGCCGAAGTAGTGGCGCGCCATGAAGTGGGTGCGATCGCCGATCGCCTCGGCGGCCTCAATGCTGCGGGCCTGCAGCGCCTCGTTCGGCCGCCTTCCCTGATACGCGCGCGCGTTCTGGTGCGCGTAGGCGCCCACCCGCGCGCGGGCCACCTGGCCCGCCTCGCGGCCGCCCGCGCCCGCCTCGAGCGCCGCCGCGGCCGCCTCGGCGGTCGCGATGCAATCGTCGACGCGACCCAGCGCCGCCAGGTTCGTGCAGCGCATGGTCTCGAGCGCGACGTGCGTGAGGCCCCGCTCGGCGCCCGCCAGCGCGAGGCCGCGATCGACGGTCGCGAGGCCGGCGTCCGGCCGCCCGGCGAAGCCGTGGGCCAGCGCGAGGTAGGTCACCGCGCCGGGCACGCGCGAATCGCCGGAGGGCAGCAGCTCGAGCGCCCGCTCGAGCGCCATCGCCGCCTCGCGCGGCGCGAGCAGAAAGCCGCTCGAGCCCACCGCGAGGCAGAGCTCGATCAATCGCGCCTCGCGGTCCGGCTCGTCCAGCCGTTCGAGGATCCGCACCGCGCGCCACCAGTCGTCGATCGCCTTGCCGTCCATGCCCGTCTGTTCCGCGACCGTGCCCGAGCGGGCCAGATAGCGGGCGGCCTTGCGGAGGTCCCGGCCATGCGCGAAGTGGTGGGCCAGCTCGCAGATAACGGCGTCGTGCCGGCCTTCCTCGGTGCGCTCGAGGTACTCGCCGCAGGCCTGGTGCAGATCGCAAAGGACGTCCTCGGGGGTTTCGCGGTAGAGCGCGTCGCGCACGCGATCGTGGCACAGCGCGTAGCGCCCCTCCGTCCGAATCGCGAACTGGCGTTCCACCAGCTCGTCGAGCGCGGCGAACATGCGCGATTCGTCCATGTTGCTCACGGCGCGCAGCATGTCGAGCCCCTGCTCGCGGCCGATGACGGCCGCCACACGGGCGAGCGCCAGCGCGTCGGGGCTGGCGAGCGCGAGGCGCCGGCTCACCGTATCCGCCACGGTGGCGGGCAGCGCGAGTCGCCGCGGATCCTCCTTGACCTCCCATTTCCCTTCGCGGCGACTCAGCAGGCCCTCGTCGAGCATGAAGCGCGTGACCTCGCCGAGGAAGAAGGCGTTGCCGCCGGTGATCTCGAATAGGGCGTCGGCGAGCGCCTCGGCATCCGGCAGGGCGCCGAGCATGGCGTCGAGCATCGCGCGCACTTGAAGGGGGCCGAAGGGCTCGAGCACGACGTATTCCGCCTGGCCGTCCTCGATCGGATACCAGAGCGGGCTCCTGGCCGGCAATTCGTCGTGCCGGAAGGTGCCCAGCAAGAACAGGGGCTTGCCCGCGAGCGCCTGCATGGCGTGGCAGAAGACTTCGAGGCTGCGGGCGTCGCTCCAGTGCAGGTCGTCGAGATAGAACACCAGCGGCCGGCGCTCGGCCATGTCGCCGAGCCAGCCTGCGATTTCGTCGTCGATCAGCGGCTTCTCGCTTTCGGGGTCCTCGCACGGCGGCAGGCTGCCCAACTCGGGGGACACGTGCGCGAGCAGAGGCCGTGCGGCCAATTCCTCACTCGGCGTGAGCGCCAGCAGCGGGCGCAGCGCCTCGGCGACCGGGGCGTAAGGCGACATGCCGTATTCCAGGCAGCGGCCCGTCAACACCAGGAACCCGTCCAGCGCGGCTTGCAGCAGCGCATCGCGCACCAGGCGGCTCTTGCCGACGCCGGCGGGCGCGCCGACCAGCACGGCGCTGCCCTGTCCGCCGCGCACGCGCGCGAGCGCCGACTCCAGCCGGGCGAGCTCGCTCTCGCGGCCAATCAGCTGCGCGCTCGCAAGGTAGCTGCGCTTTTGATCGGCGCTCGGACGCGCCACGGCGATGCCCGCCAGGCCCGCGAGCTCGCCGACCACGTCGGCGGCGTCCCGATAGCGGCGCGTTTGATCCTTTTCGAGCATGCGCGCGACGAGGCGCTCGAGCGCCTCGGGAAGCTCCGGGCGCTCCGCACGCACGGAGGGCGGCTTCGTGTTGAGGTGGTGGCGAATCACCTCGGCCGTCGTGCCGGAGAAGGGCAGCTTGCCGGTGAGCAGCTCGAAGGCGAGGCAGCCGACCGAGTAGAGGTCCGAGCCCGCGTCGATGACGCCGCCGCGCACGACTTCGGGTGGCAGATAGCCCGGCGTGCCCGAGATCGAGCCGCCCGCGCTCGGCAGACCCAGCTGGGCCATCAGGCCGAAGTCCATCAGCACGAGGCGGCCCTCGGGCGTGACGCGAATGTTCTGCGATTTGATGTCGCGGTGGACGTAGCCGCGCGCGTGCACGAAGTCCAGCGCCTGCAGCAGCTGAATCAGCAGCTCGTAAACGCGCGGAAGCGGCAGGCGATCGCCCGCCACGAGCTGCTCGAGGTCCTGCCCCGCGACGATCTCCATCGTGAAGTACGGCGCGCCGTCGTCGAGCAGTCCGAAGTCGTGGACGGCCAGCAAATTGGGATGCTGCAGCCGCGTCATCGCGCGGAACTCCTCGCGGAAGCGCAGCTGCAGATCGGCCGTGCGGCCGCCGGTCGCGCTGATCGCCTTGAGCGCGAGGGGGCGATCGCCATGCAGCTGGTCCGCGACGCGGTAGACCACGCCCATGCCGCCTCGGCCGAGTTCGTCGAGCACGCGGTAGCGCTTCGCCAACACCTGGGGTTCTTGAGCCATGCCGAATTCAGCCTCTTCGCGACGGTACCGTGGCGTTATACCCGCTTGGCCGTCAGGCTACGGCTTCTTTCGCGCCGGTTTCCCGGCCGGCCGGCGTCGCGCAGGGCGCCTGGGTCGCCTCCACGTCGCCAGCAGTGCGGCGGGCGAAGCCGGCAACGGAATGCCCGAGGCGACGGCGGCGGTGCCGACGCCCACGAGCCAGGCGACCATTCCGAGCAGAAACAGAAACTGCGCGATCGGATGCGCGGCCGAGAGGGGAAGATGCAGCATGTCCAGCATGTTGACCCAGTCGTGCTCGGTCTCGCCGTACTGGGCCAGCTCCTCGCTCGCGGACAGGCCCGTGTGAATGAGCGGCAGCGACTGGTCGATCGCGTCCTGGCAATACTGCGAGCTGTCCGCGAAGCTCAAAGCGAGCCAGAAGCACGTGATGCCGGCCGAGTAGCGCTCGCCGCGCCAGAAGAAGCGCACGATGAAGATGAGCGGAAAGAGCAGCTGATTGATCGTGCCGCCGGCGACCGTGACGAAGCGCCCGAAGAAGCTGAAGATCCAGTGGCCGGCTTCGTGGGTGTAGATGATGATGCCTTCGACCAGTCCGGGCGATCCGGCGTGCATCGCCGAGGCGCTCCACCAGGCGGCGATCGCCAGAAAGAGCAGTTTGGCGATCATCACCGGATCGAGCGCGGACCGGCGCGCGGGCACTTCAGGCATGCGGGCATTCTTCCCGAACGCGTGGCCGAGCCCACGCCGGCGCTCATGCAGAGCGGGCGGACGCTCCGGGCCCGGCTCGTGGTCTTCAGGCCGCCAGGTGGCGTCAAATCTGCGAAGCCTCGTCGAGCTGCGTTGCCGTTTCGGGCAGGCGCGTCAGCGTGACCGCCGGTTTCAGCTCGGCGGTGCAGTGCGGGCAACGGGTGGCCTGCGGCGAGATGGCCAGCGTGCAGAACGGACATGTCACCGATTGGCCGGTCGCGTAGAAGCGGTTGATGAGTTTGACGATCCAGAACACGGACAGCGCGATGAGAATGAAATCGATGATCGTGTTGATGAACGTGCCGTACGCGATCACCGGGGCGCCGGCCGCGCGGGCGATCGCCAGCGAGGGGTAGTGCGCGCCGTTCAGCGGAATGAACAGGCTCGAGAAGTCGGTACGGCCGAGCGCGAGCCCGACCGGCGGCATCAGCACGTCGTTCGTGAAGGACGTGACGACCCGCCCGAACGCGGCGCCGAGCACCACGGCGATCGCCAGGTCCACGACGTTGCCGCGCTGAACGAACGCGCGAAACTCGGATATCCAACTCATGGAGCACCTCCTGTGATGACCGTTGGACTCGGATGCGGGCCGTTGCGAGAACAGCGGGCACGAGTGTTGCTCGGGCCATCCTCGCCCGGATTGTCCATGAAACGATGGCGAACGCCTAGTTTCGAGCGGGAGTCGCCGGCGATGCGGATCGCGAAATGAGCGC
>DATNPP010000652.1:0-2376 GCA_036703175.1 Oscillatoriaceae cyanobacterium | reverse complement strand
AGGGATGTTTGGAGCCCCGTCCAGGGGCGAAAACGGGGTGGGGGAGACTCCCGGCGGTCCGCTAAGAGACTCCCCCACCCAGCCTCAGCCCCTGAACAGGGCTTCGGCGTACCTCCCCCTCGCCAGGGGGAGGGGGCGGTTCTACGGTCATACGGCACAACTCCCCTTGGCGCTCGTGACGTGTCGTGGGGCCTCCACGCCCACTAGGGTGGATGTGGAGGAGCGCCATGCACATTTCAGGCCTCGTGAGCGTCATCATTCCCGTGCGCGACGGCGCGCTGACGATCGACCGTTGTCTGGAGGCGATCGCCCGCCAGACCTACCGGCCGCTCGAACTCGTCGTGATCGACGACGGCTCGAACGATCCCAGCGCCGCCTGGGTGCGCGCTTTTCGCAAGCGCCATCCCGAGCTTTCCGTGCACGTGGTCGAGCAATCGCCGCTGGGCACCGCCGCGGCGATCAACGTGGGGCTCACGCGCGTGCGCGGCGAGTTCGTCGCCTTCGCGCATCAAGCCGACGAATGGCACGCCGAGAAGCTCGCCTGGCAGGTGGCCCAGTTGCAGGGCCATTCGGCGGCGGAGGCGTCGATCGCCGCCGTCGCCGAGCAGATCGGCACGGCGCGCACCCAGCAATCGCCGCCGCGCGGCTGGCCGATGCGCCCGGTGGCGCTTTCCAGCCTGCTCATGCGCCGCAGCGCCCTCGCGCCGCTCAATCCGGCGCTCGCGACCGTCTCGGGCTTCACGCTCGCCGCGCGCTGCGGGCTCTCAGGCAGCGCGTTGCGGCTCGGGCGCGAGGTGGCCGTGTGCCACCGGAAACGCGCGGCGCTCTGGAGCGCCGACGAGATGGCCCGCGTCTGGCAGGATCTGCGGGACGAGGGAAGGCTGGGCGATCGCCGGCTCGCCGCGACCACCAGCCGGGTCTACGCGGAGCGCGGCTGGCAGTGCCTGCTCGCCGCGGCGCCGGACGCCGCGCGCGAGGATTTCCGACGTGCGGCGCGCCTCGCCTGGCGTCCCGAGGCCTGGATCGGATTGGCCTGCGTCGGCTTCGATCGCGCGCTCATCGCGACCGGGTGGCTGAGGCAAGGCGCACAGCCGGCGTTCGTAAGCGAGCGCTGAGCCGCCGCACGTCCGAGGCCACCCTGGCGGACAGATCGCCGTTGACGATCGCATCCGAGACGGCGAGCACGTGCTGCGCGTCGGCATCCTCGGCGGCCACGCGCTCGTAGGGCAGCGGCTCGCCGGTCTTGAGATCGTAGGGCTCGCGCGCCGCGGTGAGCGTGTGCAGGCAAATCACCTGCTGATTCACCCAGGTGCCGTCGCGAAAGATCGCGCGCCCCGGGCCGGGCGCCAGCAGATTGTGGCCCGCTACGCGCAGGATCGGCGCGTTCACGCCGAGCAGATCCGCCAGCGTGGGCGCAACGTCCACCTCTCCGCCGACCTTGTCGATCCGGCCGGATCTGCCGTCGGGCAGATGGATGATGAGCGGCACGCGCTGCTGCAGCGCCCAGCTGTCGGGCTGCTGATCGGCCTTCAGGAAGGATTCGAGCTCGTCGAAGCCCTGGCGCGGCACCGCGTTGTGGTCACCGTACATCACGACGATCGTGCTTCTGAGCAGCCCGCGCCGCTCGAGCCCGGAAACGAACTCGCCGAGGGCCTCGTCGGTGTAGTGAATCGCGGTCAGGTACTTGCCCAGCGGCGTGCCGTCCCACGCGCCGAGCGGCAACGGGTGGGTCGTGGGGTAGCCCCAGTCGAAGGGATAGTGGCTCGACAGGGTGATCAAAAAGCCGTAGAAAGGCTCGCGCGCGGCGGCAGCCTTGTCGATGCCCTGCGCCAGGAAGGACTTGTCGCTGAGCCCCCAGCCGATCAGGTCATGGCTGTTCAGGCGCTCGCGAAAGTAGGTGTGCTCGAACCCCAGGCGTGGATGCATTGTGGCGCGATTGTAAAATGCGCCGTTGTTGCCGTGCATCGAAAAAGTCGTGTAGCCGGCGTCGTCGAGGATGCTCGGCAGCGCGCGCATGTGTTCGTTCGTGAGGTCCGAGTAGGCGATGCCCTGGGCTTCGCCATAGAGCGCGCTCTGAGTCAAAAACTCCGCATCGGCGGTGTGCCCGGCGCCCGTCTCGTGATAAAAGTGAGGAAAATAGAGGCTCTGGGACACCAACCGGTTCAGATTCGGCGTGATCGGCACGCCGTTGACCGTCCGGCCGATCACGAAGTTCTGCAGCGACTCGACCTGAAGCACGAGCACGTTCTTGCCGCGATACCGGCCGCTCAGCGCGCCGGGCTCGGGCGGCAACGCGGCGATCATGCGAGCGAGGCGCTGCTCCTCATGGGGATGCGGCGCGGGCTTTTTCGCGAGCGCGTCATGAATGAGCTGGGA
>DATNPP010000367.1:0-2372 GCA_036703175.1 Oscillatoriaceae cyanobacterium | reverse complement strand
CCGGATCCGCGGCCGGGCCGGCGCTGGGGCGCATGCGCTCGGGCTCCGCGGCCGGCACGCTGGGCGGCGCCGTCACGGACAAGCCGCACGCCTCGGCCGCGGCCTTGGTGGCCTCGGCCGTCGCGATCACCGCGGTCGCCTCGAGCTTGAACGGTTCGAGCTGGCCCAGAATGACCTTGAGCTCGGGCTCGGTCAGCGGACGCTCGCCGAGGTCCAGCTGGGCTTTCGCGCCGGCAATCAATCCGGACGCGGCCGAAAGCTTGTCGTTCAGTTGTGCGCGCAGGGCCTCTAAGTCCTGCTCGTCCGGCAACACGAGCAGAATGCCCTGGCGGACGCCTTTGATCGTCACCTCACGCATGGCGACTCCTGACACTGGGGCACGTTCACCTCATCCTTGCTGCTTGCCAGGCAAACTTTTGCCATTGTATCGGGTCATCGGCTCAAAAGCTAGGTTTCAGCAAGCGGCGCATTAGAAAACGTTACGGGAACTAATCCGCGACCTTCGCGGGTTGGATCTTGCCCGCCTTGATGCCGAAGTACTCGTCGAGTATCGTGCGGGCGACTTTGCCGGCGGTGCTGCCGCCGTGGCCGGCGGCCTCGCAGATGCAGGCGATCGCGATCGTCGGATGCGGGCCGGGGCCGTAGCACACGAACCAGCCGTGGGTCTTGGGCTTGCCGGACTCGGCCGAGCCCGTCTTACCCGAAATCTCCTTGCCGGGCACGTCGGCCACGGTGCCGGTGCCGGATTGCACCACCAGACGCAGGCCCTTGCGCACCGTGGCGAGCGCCTCGGGGTTCCAGTGGTTCACGATGCGCGGCGGCTCGGTCTTGCCGTCGTCGATCAATCGCGGCACCATCACGTCGCCGCCGTTGGCGATCGCGCTCACCATCACGGCCGCCTGCAACGGCGTCACGTTCACGGCGCCCTGGCCGATGCCCATGTTCGCCGAGTCGCCCGGCCACCACTTGTCGTGCCAGACGCGCCGCTTCCACGCGGGATCGGGAATGAAGCCCGGGCTCTCGCCCGCGAGGATGATGCCCGTCTTCGAACCGAGGCCCAGCTCGTGCGCGTAGGTGGCCATGCGCTCGCCCCCCAGCTCGACGCCCAGCTCGTAGAAGACCGTGTCGATCGACCACTGCAGGCCCTGCATGACGTTCACGACGCCGAAGCCGGCCGAATACCAGTCGTGGAAAACGCGATTGCCCACCTGCAGCTCGCCCGTCGAGTTGAACAATCGCGTGGGCGTGCACACGCCCGTCGAGAGCGCGGCGAGCGCGACCGAGATCTTGAAGATCGAGCCGGGCGGATAGGCCGAGAGCGCGCGGTTCACGAAGGGATACTGCTCTTGCTGCAGCTTGTGCCACTCTTCGGGCTTCACCTTGCGCGTGAAGATGTTCGGATCGAAGTCCGGCCGGCTCGCCATCACGAGGATGTCCCCGTTCTGCGGGTTCATGGCGACGACCGCGCCGGTGCGATGGTCGACGTCCATCGCCTTCTCGGCGACGCGCTGCAGATCGAGATCGAGCGTCAGCTTGAGGTTCTCGCCCGGCTTGGCCGGAATCTCGCGCAGCAGCTGGCCGGGGCGGCCGCGCGCGTCGACCTCGACCTCGCGCGCGCCGGGCACGCCGCGCAAATCCTTGTCGAAGAGGCGCTCGAGGCCCGCCTTGCCGACGATGTCGCCCAGGTGATAGCCCTCGGAGCCCAGCTTGGTGAGCTCGCCGTCGGTGATTTCACCGGTGTAGCCGAGCACGTGGGCCATCAGGTCGCCGTGCGGATAGTAGCGAATCGTGTCCGGCTGAATGCTCACGCCGGGCAGATCGCCCTGATGCTCGGCGACGCGGGCGATCGTCTTCGCGTCGATGTCGCTCTTGAGCAGGATCGGCGTCGCGGTCTGCAGGCCATACTTGGCCACGCGGCGGTGCGCCTCCGTGAGATCGAGGCCCACGAGCTGTTTGAGGCGCGTGAGCACGTCTTCGACGTTCTTTTGCGTCATCTTCGAAGGGAAGAGCGTCAGGCTGTAAGAGAGGCGATTGGAGGCCAGCACGCGGCCCTTGCGATCGAAGATCAGCCCGCGCGGCGCGGCTTGCGGAATGACGCGCAATCGGTTGCCCTCGGCCTGCTTCGCGAACTTGTCGCCCTCGTAGAGCTGCAGATTGACCAAGCGCGCGACGACGATCGCCCCCATCGCGAACGCGGTGAGAAGGTAGGCGAGACCGCGGGCCGGACGCTCATGCTCCATGGCGCCCCCCCTACTCGTGCGCTTCCGGGCCAGGCAAGCGGCGCAGAAGCGGATAGAGGATCGTGAGCAGCAGGGCATGGGCGAGGCCCAACGGCAGCGCGAGGGCCGCGTAGTGGTCCCACACCTCGGTGC
>DATNPP010000640.1:0-8081 GCA_036703175.1 Oscillatoriaceae cyanobacterium | reverse complement strand
CTCATGGAATTGAGCGGCCACTACTGGTTCTGAGGCTACTTGGCCTTCTCGAAGTGCATCGCGCCCGAGTTCATGCAGAAGCGCAATCCGGTCGGCTTGGGGCCGTCGTCGAAGACGTGGCCCAGATGCGCACCGCAGCGCGCGCAGAGCACCTCGGTGCGGTCCATGCCGTGCGTGTGGTCCGGCCGCTCGAGCACCGCCTGAGGCGAGAGCGGCTGGTAGAAGCTCGGCCAGCCCGTGCCGGAGTCGAACTTGGTTTCCGAGCTGAACAGCGGCTGGCCGCAGCACACACAGGTGTACGTGCCCTTCTCGTGGTTGTTCCAGTAGGCGCCCGTGAACGCAGGCTCGGTGCCCTCGCCGCGCGCGATCGCGTACTGCTCGGGCGTGAGCAATCTCTTCCATTCCTCTTCGGTCTTGGTCACCGGAAACTGCATCGGGGCCTCCTTCTTGAGGGTCGATTGCGTGCGATGGGCCGTGTGGGCCGGCGGGCGCGGCGTGAAGGCCGACAGGCTCACGGCGGCGATCGCCGCAGCCAGCGCCACCCACCAAATCTGTTGCTGCATGGGACCTCCTCGCCGTGTCGCCCCATCATCCACCTTCGCGGCGATCGCGGCAAGCGCTTTGAACGATTTTTCTGAAAGCCCGCGCTAGATGGTCAGTTCGCGTCGCGCGAAGGTCGTGACGGCCGCCAGCAGGCCCACCACCAGCAAGCCGCCCAGCACGAGGCTGTTTTGCCAGGGCAGCCCATGCGCGAGCAAAACGGCGCGCGGATCGTAGTACGCGAAGAGCGACAGGCAGCGATACCGATGAAGCGGCGCCCAGAGCTGCGTGACGTAGTTGAGCAGAAAGCTGACGACGAAGAGGCCGCCACCGAGCATTCCCGGCTTTCCGCGCTCCGAGCTGGCTGCGGACGCCCACAGCGTGAGCATGCCGATCGCCCCGTACAGCAGCGCGGTGTTGGCCGAGAGCAACACATAGGTCTGGATATTCAGATGCGACACGCCGAGCAGCGTGGCGGTCTGCCAGAAGCCGAGCCCCAGCAAGGCGGCGAGCAGCACGGCGCCGCCCAACAGTACCCAGGCCTTCGTCAGCAAAAAGCGCACGCGCCCGATGGGATAGGCGAGCATCCAGCCCAGCGTCCCCTGCTCGATCTCGCCCGCGACGGCCTGCGCGCCGCAAGACACCGCCCAGGAAGCCATCAAGCCGAGCGCGACCGGATGCAGATAGCCCGTCGCCAGGAAGTTCTCGAACGCGTCGAGCCCGACGTGCGCTTTCACCAGCGGGCGCAGTAGCGGCGGCACGGCCTTGAGCATTTCCGCCATCTCGCTCTGCACGGACGGAAACACGGCCACGAACACGATCGAATAGACGGCCAAGCCGAGCGCCAACAGCGCGAAGAACGGCAGCGCGCGTCGAATCTCCTGGAATAGCAGCGTCGTGTTCACGCGTAGTACTCCATGAAGATGTCCTCGAGCCGGGCCGGCACGAGCGTGAAGTCCATAATCGGCAGCGCCTCGAGCGCCGGCAGCAGCGCCGGCGCCTCACCCGAATAGGAGAAGCTGGCTTGCTGCCCGTGCTGGGCGCGAAAGCGCGCGTTGGGCAGGTCGATCGTCTTCGCGTCCAGCTCGCGCGCGAAGTAGATGTTCAGGATTCGCAATCGACGTGAGCGCAGCGCCTCGATGCGCTCGACGGTCAGCAAGCGGCCCTGGCGAATGATGCCGACCTGATCGCAGAGCTGCTCGACCTCCGAGAGCACGTGCGAGGAAAGAAAGATCGTGCGGCCACGCGCCCGCGCCTCGATCAGCATCTGATGGAACTCTTGCTGAATCAACGGATCGAAGCCGTCCGTGGGCTCGTCGAGGATCAGCAGCTCGGGATCGTGCATCAGCGCCTGAATCAGGGCGAGCTTCTGCTTCATGCCCTTCGAGTAATGCTTGATGCGCCCGTTGAGGTCCACGTGCAAACGCTCGGCCAGCTCCTTGGCACGCTCGTAGCTGCCGGCCGGCCGGTAGTGCGCGAGATAGCGCAGAAGCCCCCAGCCGGTATCGCGCTCGTAGAGGCGGAACTCGGCGGGCAGATACCCGATGCGGTGGCGCAGCGCGATCGCGTCGCGCTGGCAATCGAGCCCGAGCAGCCGGGCCTGCCCCGAATCCGGTCGCAGGTAGCTCAGCATCATGCGGATCGTGGTCGTCTTGCCCGAGCCGTTCGGCCCGAGAAAGCCGAAGATGCGCCCGCGCTCGACGGCGAGATCGAGCGCGAACACGCCGGTGTTCGCAGAGAACGCTTTGGTCAGCTGATGCAGTTCGATGGCGGACTTCATGACGATCCTCTTCCGAGGCCATGTTTGAAGCCGGAACGCCCAAAGTCAATCGACAGGATGGCCGAAGATCGCGCGCGGCGCGAAGAAAATGGCACCCGTCCCGCCAGAAATTAGAAGACGCGACGATCTACGGCAGTTTCACGTGTTCGATGCGCAACATGCTGCGAAAGAAAGGCACGAAGCTGCAGAGCGCCATGGGCCCCCAGCGCTCGGGATGGTAATCGAAGTAGCACCAGTTCTCGATCCAGCGAACGCCCGGAACCCAACCTTCCAGCTCCCGGCCGTGCCAGAGCCCGGAAGCCAGCTCCGCCTTGATGCCGAGCAAGCCCTCGCGCTTCATGGCCGTGTTCCCGCCGAGGTGACTGAGCGGGTTGTTCGTCTCGAAGAGCAACTCGGCTCCCGGAAAGTGCTCGGCCAGGCGCGCCACCAGCGTGCGCAGCGCCGGCTCCTCGAGGTACATGAACAATCCTTCGGCAATGATGAGCACCGGCGTTTTCGGCTTTCCGATCGCGTCCAGCCAGTCCGTTTCGAGCACCGAGCCCGTGACGTAGGGATGGCGATCGCCCTCGGGCATCAACTGCTTGCGCAGGGCCATCGAGCGGGGCAGGTCGACCTCGAACCAGGTCAAGCGGCCGTTGTCCAATCGAAAAAAGCGCGTGTCCAGCCCGGCGCCCAGATTGATGATCGTCGCGTCCGGATGCTTCGCGAGAAATGCGCTCACGCCCTTGTCGAGAAGCTCGGTGCGCACCGAGACCACCGGCTCCAGCATCTGGGCCAGGCCGTAGCGCTCGAAGCGTGCGAAGTCGTAATCGATCGCCTCCACCATCTCGACCGCCCGCGCGTCGCGAAAGAGCGCGTCCGGCCGGCGCGTTTCTTTCGCCCGGCCCCAGAGCGGGATCAGCATCGTTTCTTCGACCCCTTGCAGCTCGATTTTCACCGTTCCGGCCGTCGTCATGGTGCCTCCGTCAGAGCAGGCGCTTGGACCAGATGTTGATGTCCTCGAAGCCGCCCGAGATGTCGCAGTTGTTGAGCAAGCGTCCGCAATACTCGTAGCGCAGATTATAGAATACTTTGTTCATGCCGGGCGCGTTCGCACGCGCCATCGTATAAGCGCACAGGATCTGGCGCTGGCGCAACTCGGCCTCCAATCGCGTGAGCAAGAGGCCCATCAGCCCCTTGCCGCGCTCGGCCGGAAACGTCGCGCAGTCCGTCATTTCGGCGTTGCGGTGCTTGATGTCGATGTCGGCCGAAGCGGCGCTCACGATGTTGCCTTGCGGATCGCGGATCACGGCGTAGACCACGTTGCGCCGCATCGTGCTCTGCAGAAAGTCCGGCATGGTCAATGGCGAGGGATAGGACTCGAAGACGTGGCTGTAGAGGATCGCGATGCCCGGAATGTCCTCCTCACTGGCGAGCTCGAGGGTGTAGCCGTCGGGCAGCACGGCTTTCTTGTCGCTGCGCGGGCCCTCCATCAATCCCTGAATCAGCGCGTTCTCCTCGATGAGCATCGGGCTGCTCACGCGCTCGCGGCTCAAAAAGCGGCTCACGACGAAGGCGTTCTCGCCGTTGAAGTAGTGCAGAATCAGCGCCTCGAGCATGTAGCCGTGGCTCAGAAAGGCCTGCCACTCGTCCGCGCCGGCCTTGACGAAGATCTTGTCGAACTGGTTGCGATCGGCCAGGTAGTCCAGCCGCTTGCAGATGCGCGCGAGGTTGCCCTCGAAGCTCAGCACCTTGAGGCGGCGGTTGTAGTAGTCGATCGTGAGGTCGATCGCGTAGTCGTCTTCCTGGATCGTATAGTCCAGCGCGTAGACCTTGCCGTAGGCACGAATCTCGACGCCCTTGTCCAGCGTGAGATCCACCACGCCCATCTCCTTGTCGGAAGGCTCGGCCGCGGCCGGCGCCATGTCCTGCGGAATGGCCACTTCCGGCTCCGTCTCCTGAGCTTGCGGCAGCAGGTTCTCGGTCATCGACGGGCTCCTTTCTCGTAGGCTTGCAAGAAGGCGACGGCGTTGCGGCCGAGCTTCTCGGTGTTGTATCCACCTTCCTGAACGATCAAAGTCGGCATTCCCAGCTCGGCGATGCGGGCGGCGATCGCCGGATAGTCCCGCGTGTCGAGCGCGAAGCTGCCTGCCGGATCGCCTTTGCAGGTGTCGAAGCCGACGGCGAGCACGAGCGCGGTGGGCGCGAAGCGCCGAATGGCGGCGAGCGCCTCATCCAGCGCGTTCAAAAACAGCGAGCGGCTGGCGGACGGCGGCAACGGCAGATTGAGGTTCGCGCCCTCGCCCGCGCCTGCGCCGCGCTCGTCGGCGAAGCCGGAAAAGTAAGGGTAGACCTGCTCGGGATCCCCGTGAATCGAGACGGTCAGCACGTCGCCGCGGTCGTAGAAGACGTCCTGCGTGCCGTTGCCGTGGTGGTAGTCGATGTCCAGCACCGCGACGCGGCCGGCGAGGGCGAGGTGCTTGGCGGCGATCGCGGGATTGTTGAAGTAGCAATAGCCGCCGAACACCTCGCGCTCGGCATGATGGCCCGGAGGCCGGCACAGCGCGTAGACGAGGCCTTCTTGCGGCAACAGCTCGGCCGCCGTGAGCGCGATGTCGACGGCGCCCTTGGCCGCGAGGTAGACGTTGCGCGTGAGCGGCGTGCCCGTGTCGAAGCAGTAGTAGCCCGCGAGCGCCGCATGGGATTCGGGACGCCGGGCCGCGCGACGAATCGGGAACACGTCCGGATAGATGATCGCGTCGGGCGCCAGCGTCGCCGCCGTGTCGCGCAGAAACTCGAAATAGGCGTGCGTCTCGGCGATCAGCGTCGTCGGCTGCTCGCGCGGAGGCGTCAGCTCGATCGGCATGCCGCTCGCTTCGAGCGCCTCGCGAATCAGCGTCGCGCGTGAAGGAATGTCCTTGCTGTAGATGCGCCGGCCCCGCGTGAACTCCCAGCGGGGATTGTGAACCACATGGGCCAGGCTATGGACGACCTTCACGCCACCTGCCGGGCGCTCGAGGGCCCGGCGCCCGAAATCGGGAGCGAATTGAGTCGGGTCATGTCATATATCTTAGCACTGACGACCGTATTTTGTCCAATTTGGGCCGCTTCGCGGCTGAATCTACACGTAGGGGTTAAATTTTATTCGATGCGGTAGCTTTCTGGCGGGCGTGTTTTTCATCTACACGGGCATGTTCGCGGCGATGAACATGCCGGGCCATACCTCTTTCCTCGCCGGATTGCTGCACATCGGCGTGGGCGCACGCATTCTGGGCGGCATCGGCTATCTGGTGGTCGGGCTCGCCTTCGGCGCGATCCTCGATCTCGCGCGCGAGCTGGAGATGGTCGTCTAGCCGTGCCGATTCGCGTCGCGCTCGAAAAGGTGCTGGCCGAGCGCGGCATGAAGCTGACCGAGCTTGCCCAGCGCACCGGCATCGCGCTCAACAACCTGTCGATTCTCAAGACCGGCAAGGCGAAAGCGATTCGTTTCTCTTCGCTGGAGTCCGTGTGCAAGGCGCTGGACTGTCAGCCCGGCGATCTGCTCGCGTACGATCCGGACTAGCCCTTCTTCACGTGCTTGCGGAGGAGCAGGGATGGCCTAGCCCACCAGCGCTACCGGGCAAGGGGCATTGCGCACCACATAGGTGCTCGTGGAGCCGAGCAAGAAGTCCGAGATGCCGCGCTCGTGCTTGCCGATCACGATGAGGTCGTAGCCCTTGGCGGCTTCGCAGATCACCGGCCCGGGGTCGCCGGACTCGACCATGACCTCAATCGGCACGGGGGCGTTGCGCGTGACCTCGGTGAGATACGCTTGTGCGGCCTCGAGGTCCCGGCCGGCCATGGCGTCCTCGACGCCCATTTGGCCCATCACCCGAATCGGCACGACGTGGATCACCGTGATGCGCACCTGGTCCTTCGCGGTCTCCGCCCACTTGTAGGCCCAGTTCAACAGCCGCGCCGCTTCGGGCGTGGGATTCATCGCAACGAGCACTCGCAGCACGATCGACCTCCGGTCGGGAAAAAAGGGGGAATAGTTTAGAACCTAAACTATTCTAGTACGCCTCGGGCTCGGTGTCGAGCCTCAGCCGCTCTGTTCGGGCGGCGCGATGCCCCAAAGCGCCCGGCCCAGTCGCCGGAGCATCCCCAGGCACACGACGAGCCACGCGGCGATCGCCACATAGCAAACCAGCCGTGACAGCCAGTGCAGCGCCTCGAAGCGCAGCACGATCGCGAGCTGTTCTGTGCACGCCGCGTACATGCCGATGGGGAAGACCATGCCCCAATACTGCAGATCGTACGTGAACGGAAAGCGCCGAACGAGATGGCGCCAGAAGCCCAGAATCAGCAGCAGCGGAATCCACCAGCTCGCCCCGACCCAGAAAAACACGGTGCTGGCCTTGAGGATCGGCACCATCTCGACGTGCAGCGGCCCGCTGTACTGCGCGCGCACCAGCGTGTCGCCGGCCAGCACGGTGATGGCGCTCGCGCCCATGTCGATCCAGTTCAGCGGGCGCAAGGCCGTGGGCGTGAGCGTGAAGAAGATCAGCCGCTCGAAGATCATGGGGATGATCAGCCCGTAGATCATCGCTCCCAGCAGATAGAGACACAGCGTGGCGAACTGCGCTTCGAGCCGCCAGGGGCCGATCTGCGGCGCGAGCATCGTGCCGAGCACGCACAGCGCCTGGGTCGAGACGACGGCGATGAGCCAGCCGCCATGGATGTCCTGCGCGAGCCCCGGCTTTTGCTCGCGCAAAATGAGCACGGTGAAGAAGGTGTAGAGCAGTCCGAGCCAGAGCACCAGCGCCAGGGCCCAGAGCGCGGCCGCGATCGCCGTCAAATTCGCCAGCACGATCAACTGGACGCCCAACACGCACGTGCCGGCGACCAGCGTGAGAAAGCCGAAGCCGCGGTTGGCGTCGAGGAGGTCGTGCAGCAGGCCCGGCCCCCAGAACACGAGCCGGATCAGCGTCAGCAGCCAGATGACGGCATACGCGATCAGATTGAAGGCGAACAGGGCACGGGCGATCGCCTCGAATCCCTGCTGCTCGGCCGCAATCGAGACGATCCCGGTGGACATCACGAGGATGAAGTACACCGGGGTGAAGCGGCTCAGGCCCTGGCGCCACAGCGCCCGCAAGCTACTGGGTGCGTTCTGCACGTCGCATCGCCCTCTGGGGCCATGCTAACGGCCTCGAGCGCGTCGCGCTCCGGCCGGATGGCCAGCCTCGCTCGGCCAGTTCGTCAGCGCCCGCGACATGCTATGGTGGGGGCAGGAGGAGGCGCCTGATGGAACAGCCTCATCAGCCCGACCAGCCGCACGTTCCCGACGTGCCGCCCGGAATTCCGACGCGCGAGCCGCCCGGCTTTCCGGATTCGCCGGAGCCGCCGGGCTTTCCGCCGGAGCCCGTGCCGCATCCGAGCGAGCCGCCGCCGGAGTTTCCGCTGCCGCCGGACACGCCGCGCATCACGCCCGAGATTCCCGAACCGCCCGACGCCCCCACCCGCTATTGAGACCCTGAATGCGCATCGGCCTCGTCTCGGACAGGCATATGCCCCGCTTCGGCCGCCAGCTGCCCGAGCCGCTGGTGCGCGGGCTGCGGGACGCCGGAGTTTCGCTGATTCTGCATCTGGGGGACCTGACGGCGCCTGAGGTCGTGGACTGGTTCGAGGCGATCGCCCCATTCGACATGGTGGCCGGCAACAACGATCCGCCGGAGCTTTGGGCGCGCTACGGCCGAAAGAAGGTTCTCACGCGCGACGGCGTGCGCCTCGGGCTGGTCCA
>DATNPP010000592.1:0-2688 GCA_036703175.1 Oscillatoriaceae cyanobacterium | reverse complement strand
TGAGCCTGATGGACGACGCGGGTGAGTACCAGAAGTACAGCGCCGCCCAGCGGACGCAGAGCGTCGCGAACAACATGAAGTACGTGCAGAACACGTACGCCAACAGCCCCGTCTACCAGAAGCTCAACGGGAAGCCGCTCTACTACGTCTTCCCGAAGCCGGACGGCAGCACCACCACGGTGACGCCCGCCCAGTGGCAAGCCGGCAAGGCGGCGACGGGCAACGCGTTCGATCTGTCCGTCGAAAACGCCAGCGCCAGCTACAACGGCGTCTCCGACGTGCCGTACGCCTGGGTGCAGCTCGGCAAGACGCCCAGCGACGACAACCAGGCCTACCTGAACTGGTACGACAAGACCTACGGCAAGCAAGTGCAGTCCGGCCAGGTGCCCGTGGCCGAGGGCGTCGTCTACGACGGCTTCAACGACTCGGGCGTCGGCGGCTGGACCGGCAACCCGGCGAACACGCGCCAGATGAACCGCACCACGCCGACCGGCAAGGACGTGCTGCAGGACACCTGGGACGGCCTCAACGCGTACAACGCGGCCAATCCCAACGCGCCGATCAACTGGGTGCAGATGACCACCTGGAACGACTGGAACGAGGGCACCGAGATCGAGCCGAGCTACGAGCGGGGCTACAAGCCCCTCGAGACGGCCGCCAAGAACAACTACAACTTCAAGGGCCAGACGGCGCCGACGGACATGGCCGACGCGGAGAACTTCGCGAACCGCTATCTGCAACTGCGCCACGCCGGCAAGACCGACGCGGATCTCGCCGCGGGCCTGCGCGCGTTCTTTCAGGGCAACTACGCGCTCGCGATCCAGAGCTTGCCCGCCTCATAGTCCCGAAGCCCGGCTGCCGCTTGAATTGAGGCGCCTTTCGATCTAGAACGGCCATGGCGAAAACGCTGGAAGGAGCAAGCGATGGCCGACGGAAAGCCACAGCCGCCACTGGAGGATTGGCCCATGACGCCACGCGTCGAGCGGGCTTTCATCGAGGAAGCCGGCTACGATCGTGAGGTCGTGCGCCTTTTTGACGCCGTCTGGTTCACGGAGCCGTCGCGCGTGGAATCCGAGGTGCTCCCCAACGTGCCGAGCACCAGCGACTACCATTGAAAATGGCCCGGTCTTTCGACCGGGCCTCTTTGATCGGGCTTACTTGCTCTGGCTGGGATCGACCGTCTTCAACAGGTCCTGCACCTGCTGGTTCTGGTTGTTCGCGTTGTTGCCGATGGTGTTGGCGCTGTTCGTGATCGGGGCCGCGGCGACCTGCAGCTTGTTCGCGTCCTCGATCGTCTGCGCGGGCCACGCGTCGTTGACGGTGGTGTCGTAGGTCTGGCGCGCCGGACCGGAGAGCTGGCTCGTCAGATCCGTGGGCTTCGCCGCCTGGGCGGTGGCGAGGTCCTGCTTGAGGCGATCGGCCGTGCTGCTGTGGCCGTGGTGGCTGATCGCGTAGAAGATCCAGGGAATCAGCGTGATCTTGGCCCACAGCGGTGTCGGCTTGTTCGCGGCCGCCTCTTCCGCCGCGATGCGCTTCTGGGTGTCGGCGGCAATCGACTTCATGCGGGGGTCGTTCAGGCTGCTCTGCAGCGAGCCGATCTTGCCCTTGGCGCCCTGCACGGCGTTGACCATGCTGTTGACCGAGGTGGTCGGCTGATTCGGCGTGCCCTCGGCGAGCGTGTTGATGCTCTGCATCGAGGAGTAGATGGCGACGTAACGGCTGTGCGCGGTGCCCTCGTCGAACCAGTACTCCCAGTCGTTCTGGCGCAGCGCGTTCGTGGCGAGCGAGTGGATCTGCTGGGCGTGCATGTCCGGATTGTCGGACGTGATGTCGGCGATCGACTGCAGGCGGGCACGCATGTCGAGAATCGCGTCGCCCCAGTGGTAGGCGGTGTAGGGAACGCTCTTCTTCACCTGCTCGTTGGTGTAGTAGGTCGAGCCGTCCGAACGCGTGTGCTCCACCTGCTGGGTCTCGTATTCGGTCTTGTAGGCGGTGTACTGGTACTGCCAGCCCGGATACTCGGGGTCACCCCAGCCGAGGGCCTGGTGCGACACGTTCGCCACCTGGTCGAGCGTGTGGATGATGGGGATATCCTTCACCTGGCCGACCGGGCCGGGCACGACGGCGCCGTTGCGCACGACCACCTGGTCGTTGGAGAGGGCGTTCGCCAGCGCGTCGACCGTGACTTTGCCGCTCTTGTCGGCCAGGCCGGGCGCTTGAATCTTCAATTCGTCATCGACACGGCCGTTCTTGTTCGTGTCGTAGCCCTGCGCCACCAGCTTCATATCCAGGTTGCCGATACCACCCATTTTAATTACCTCCACACAAACCATTAACAACTCTCTAACGAGCTTATCGTTTGTGGAGCGACGGAAATTTCTTATCGCATCTTTAAGGTTCGGCGAAAAAATGGGGAATCAGCGGGCCGCGATCGCCTTGTAAGCATCCTCGAACGCCTCGCTGGGCTCCATTCCCAAATTGGCCTTGAGGGCCTTGCGGCAGTCCCAGTAGATCTGGCGAATGCGCTCGGGGTGGCCGAGGGCGTCCTGCAAGCGCATCAGGGAGATGTAGGCCTCTTCCTCGCACGGCGCGAGGGCGATCGCCCGCTTGAGCAGTCGCTCGGCGCCGCTGAGATCCGCGCGCTCGCGATGATGCTGCACGAGCCAGTAGAGCGCGCCCAGCGCGCGC
>DATNPP010000578.1:0-7670 GCA_036703175.1 Oscillatoriaceae cyanobacterium | reverse complement strand
AAACTCATCAGCGAGGCCATGGCCGTGGCGACCACGCCGCGTGGCCCCATCCAGGCGATGAAGGCCTTCTCACGCCAATTCAGCGCGCTTCCCAACGTCGCGAGGCCCACGGCGAAGGGCCGCACGAGAAACATCAGAATCAGCACCACCGCGAGCTCCGGCCAGCCGAAGTGCCGCAAGCGGCTGAGATCGACGCTCGCCGCCAGCAATATGAACACCAGCGACAGCGCGATCTGCTGCAGATCGCCCGTGAACTGCTTGATCGTCTCCTCGGAGGGACTCTTCACCGAGCCGAAGACCAGGCCGGCCGTCGCGACCGCGGCGATGCCGGACTCGTGGGCGAGCGACTCCGACACCCCGTAGCACAGCAAGGCCACGGCGAGCACGAGCAAGCGAACGTGCCCCGAGGGCCACGTGTGTTGGCGTTGCAACACCAGCGCCAGAAGCCCGCCCAGAGCGAGGCCGAGGCCGACGCCGATCACGAGGTTGATGCCGAGCTGCAGCAGACCGCCGAGGACGCCGCCGGTGGAGCCGGTGATGTAGCTGAACACGGCGGCGGTCAACAACACGCCGATGGCGTCGACGAGGACGCTTTCGGCTTCGAGAATCGTCTTGAGGCGACGATGCAAAGGCAAGCGCGCCAATACCGGGCCGATCACCGTCGGGCCCGTGACGCAGACAATCGCGCCGAACAGGGCCGCGATCAGCCAAGGATAACCGACGAGATAGTGGGTGGCGACGGCCGCGAGCGCGAGCGTCGTGAGCGCTCCGATGCTCGCCAGGCTGATCACGCTGCGCGAGGTGTGGATCAGATGGCGCAGATCGATCGCCATCGCGCCTTGAAAGACGATCACGGCGACCGAAATCGCGACCACGGCGCGCAGCCCACTGCCATAGAGCGCCGGCTGAATCCATCCCAGGCCGTAGGGACCGAGCGCCACGCCGGCGCCCAGCAGAAAAAGAATCACCGGCAGCTCGAGGCGCCTCGCGAGCAATTGCGCCGCGACGCCGACCAACAACACCGCGGCCGTGGTCAACACGACCGTCGAGGTCGCGTACTCGTGCAGGATGGAAGCCATGTCACCTCCGATCAGGTTCCATGATACCAAACGCTGCGTGGTTAGACCGTCAAAGGCCGGCGAATGTTTCCGCGAGCGCCGTCGCGACGCCGTGTTTCAGCTCCCAGGGGGTGCTCGCCGTATGCCGCTGGGCCACACCGATGCGCAGCTCGCCGCGGCCGGCGATCGCCTCGCGGGCCGTCTCACGCGCCAGGCCGGACGTGTTGCACATCTCGCTCAGATGGGCGAGCAGCACGCCCTTGCCCTCGCGGTTCGCGAAGAGCTCGGCGATTGCCGCGGCCGCCTGCACGTTGCTGAGATGCCCGGTCTCGCCCAGAATCCACTGCTTGGTCGGCCAGGGGCGCGCGGACATGCGCTCCATCTCGATGTCATGGTTGCTCTCGAGCACCAGCAGATCCGCGCGTCCGAGACACGCGAGGGCGCGATCGCACAGAAAGCCCACGTCCGTGCAGTAGCCGAACGTGTCCGCGCCGTCGTGCATCGTGAAACCGACCGGATCGCCTGCGGGATTGTGCGGGCCGGGATCGCCGTGGCTGACGCGGAACGTCTCGACGGCCATCGCCTCGAGCTCGAAAGGACTTTCGGGGTCGAAAAAACCGACCCGATTCGCGGGCATCGCGTCCAACAGCCCCGCAGCATCGCGCTTGCGGGCGCGCTCCCAGGTGCCGGGCGCCATGTAGCTCGTCACGCCTTCACGCGCCAAAAGGGCCAGCGTGTTGGCCCGCAAATGGTCGTGATGGCAGTGCGTGAAGATCGCCGCCGTCAGATCGCGCACGCCGAGCCCATGGACGGAGAGCTCCTTCGCGAGCACGCGCGGGCCGACGCCGGCATCGATGAGCAATCGCGTGCGGCCGCTGGTGAGCAGCGCGCAGTTGCCGCTGCTGCCGGAGCGAAAGACTTGCAATTGGAAGGGCATTCCCCAGTGAAGCACTTGAGGGGCGCCGCTGGCAAGGCGCTAGCCGAGCGGCAGCGTGAACCAGAAGGTGCTGCCTTGCCCCGGCTGGCTCTCGACGCCGACCTCGCCGCCATGGGCTTCGACCAGACTCTTGACGATCACGAGCCCCAATCCCGTGCCGCGATGCGCCCGCGTGGGGCCCGTGTCCAGCTGGCCGAAGCGCTGGAAGAGCTTGGGAATGTCCGATGCGGCGATGCCCGGGCCCGTGTCGTGCACCTCGCAACGCAGGAATTCGCCCTGCCGGCGCACGCCGACGGTGATCCGACCGCCTTCGGGCGTGAACTTGATCGCGTTGCCCACGAGGTTCAGCACCACCTGGCTCAGCCGTTGCGGATCGGCCTGCGCCAGCAACGGTTCGGCCGGCTCTGCGAAGTGCAGCCGCACCCGCTTCTGTGCCGCCTGATCGGCCAGCACCGTGATCGTGTCCTTGATGACCACGCCCGCGTCCAATCGCTCCTTGGCGAGCGAGAACTTGCCGGCCTGAATGCGGCTGTAGTCCAGCAGATCGTTGATCAGCGCGAGCAAGCGGTCGGCGCCGGCCAGCATCTTCTCCACGTAGGCGCTTTGCTCAGGCGTGAGCGCGCCGGCCACGCCGTCGACCAGAATGCTGCCGAAGCCCGTGATCGCGTTGACCGGCGTGCGCAGCTCGTGGCTCACGATGCTGATGAACTCGTCCTTGAGCAGATCCAGGCTGCGCAACTCTTCGTTGGCCGCCGAAAGCTCGCGCGTGCGCTCGGCCACCAGGCGATCGAGCGATTCGGTGTGTTCGCGCAGGCGCTGATAGACCTCGTTCAGCTCCTCGGTCTGACTCTGAAGCTCTTCGTTCGCCGCCGTCAGCTCCTCGGTCTGGCTCTGCAGCTCTTCGTTCGCCGCGGCCAGCGCCTCGGCCTTTTCCTCCGCATAGCGCTTGGCCAACGTTTCGCGGGCCATCTGCTGCGCCGCCTCTTCGCGCAGCCGCGTCAACAGCTCGAAGGCTTCCTTCTCGGTCTGCGCATAGAAGTCCTCGATTTCCTGGACCAGATCGATCGCGGCGTCGAGGCGCGGCGTGAAACGCGGCACGAGCGCGATCAGCGACTGTTTTTGCGCCGTGTAGGCCAATACGAGATCGGTCGGCAGCACCTGTTCCCGGCTGATGCCGGGCAGCTCGTTCGCCTCCCAGCGCCGCAAGCTCTCGCGCGTGAGCTCGTGCGCGCGTCCCTCATGCAGGGCTTCCAGGAAGTCGCCCAGATCCCGCTCGGACATCTCGAGCAACTGCTCATCCGACAGATGGGCAACGAGCTCGAGCAGGGGCGTTTTGAGCGCGCGGTTGCGGCGCAGCGAATCTTGCGCCAGCTCCCGCAGATGCTCTTCTTTGACAAAGGCGGCGAATGCGCGCAATGAAGACGACATCGTATGAACACTTATTTTACAGCACGCGGCGCGCTTCTTCAAGCGTGCGATCGCCGCGACACCGGCGCCGATGGCGTTTCTACGACAAGAAGAGTGCTTAAAATAAGTGGCCGCGGAAACACCCTTGTGTCTCCGCGGCCATCCGAGCGTCAGGTGCGCTCACTCGCGAATCGCCCTTCGAGGCGGTGGAGCACGCCGGCTCTGCTGGCCTGCTCGACGATGCTCGCCGTGATCGTCTGCCCCGGCTCCACGATCACATGCCCGCGCCGATCCTGCAGGCGCACGGTCGCGATCTGGCCGACCATCCAATCCTCACCGGGCTCTTGCCGAATGGCGGGCGCCGGCGTCTCGGGCAGCATCATGTGGCGCAGCGTGCTCGGCTCGGCGAGCAGCACCCAGTGGTCGCCTTCCCAGCGCAGCCCCTGATATGTCGGCACGTAGTCCTGCTGACCGGGCGTGCGTTCAATCATGACGCCATGCACCCGTCCGGACTGGGTGCCAATCACCAGATCGACGATCTCGCCCAGATAGCGCTGGGCCGCGTCGAAGAGCGGGCGTCCCAATAGACGCTCGCCGCCCTCGTCGGCCGACCTTGGCCGCGCCGACGGATCGACGAGCAGCTCGGTAATCGGCTCGCCATGGGCGTCGAAAACGATATTCTTGACCCAACCGAGAGTTTCCCCCGTCTGAACGTCGGTCACCAGACAGCCGGTGACCGGAACTTTCGAAGCGTTCACACCCAAACCCTCCCTGTTTGGAGGCACCCGGGCACGACGACTGTCGATCGAGGCGAGGATGGGGACTTGTTGGGGCCCCCTCGAATGGGCCAGCCGCCTTCGGCGGGCCTTGGAACGGCGGCGCTCCGTTGCAGCCGGCGTCCCGTCACTCGAAAGGCCTTTTGGACCTTATGCCACGATTCTAGCCGCCGCACGGGGGCTCGGTTATAGTTGATCTGCACGAAATGCGGGCTCAGGATGCGGCCGAACCGATGGAGCGAGCGATGCGCGTGTTCGCCAAAGGCGCATGGTAAGATGAAGGCGGGAGGCACCTGATGGAACTGGTTCGGAAAAACACCGCGGCCCGGGCCCTGGTGGACGCGGCCCAGCGTGCAGGTGAGCGTCTGGCCCTGGTTCCGACCATGGGCTATCTGCACGAGGGCCACCGGGATTTGATCACGCGGGCGCGCGCCGAGTGCGATCGCGTGGTGGTGAGCATCTTCGTCAATCCGACCCAGTTCGGCCCGAATGAGGATTTCGCGCGCTATCCGCGCGATCTCGAACGCGACTTGGCGCTGTGCCGCGACGCGGGCGCCGACGCGGTCTACGCGCCGGAGGTCGAGGAGCTTTACCCGTTCGGCCCCGGCACGCTGGTGGTGCCGCCCGCGGCGCTGTCCTCCACCCTGTGCGGCGCCTTTCGTCCGGGGCACTTCGACGGCGTCGCGACCGTCGTCGCCAAGCTCTTCGCGCTGTGGCAGCCGCAACGCGCCTACTTCGGCCTCAAGGACTTCCAGCAGACGGCGGTGATCGCGCGCATGGTCGCGGATCTGTGCTTCCCCGTCGAGCTGGTGCGCGTGCCGACGGTGCGCGAGCCCGACGGGCTGGCCATGAGCTCGCGCAACACCTACCTTTCCGAGTCCGACCGGGCCACCGCACGGGCGCTGCCGCGCGCTTTGGCCGCCGGATACCGCGCGGCGCACGCGCCGGGCGCCAGCACGGAATCCGTCTGCGCGCTGGTGCGCCAAGAGCTCGAACGCGCGGGGATCACGCCGCAGTACGTGGCGCTCGTGGATCCGCTGACGCTGGCGCCTTCTTCGGAGCCGGCGCGGGGCGTGCTCGCGATCGCCGCCACGGTGGGCGCCACGCGCCTGATCGACAATCTTCTTTTGGCCGAGCCCTCTCCTTTCGAAAGCCTCCTGGAAAGCGCCCCGTGAGCACCGAGCATTCCGACAACAAGCCCTCTCCTTCCGGCCCGCGCACGCGCCGGCTGACCGTCGCGATCGACGGCCCGGCCGGTGCCGGCAAGAGCACGGTCGCGCAGAAGGTCGCCAAGCGGCTCGGCTACGTGTACATCGACACGGGCGCCATGTACCGCGGCATCACATGGAAGGCGCTGCATGAAGAGGTGGACTTCGCGGCGATCGAGGCGATCGCCGAGGTCGCGCGCAACACGACGATCGCGCTGATTCCGCCCGCCGATCTGACGGGCAAGCAGCACGTGCAGGTCGACGGCCACGACGTGACGGCCGAGATCCGCTTGCCCGAGGTCTCGCAGCGCGTGTCGGCCGTGGCCCGCATTCCCGAGGTCCGCGAAGTGCTCACGGCCCAGCAGCAGGCCATGGGCTTCTACGGCGGCGTGGTGATGGACGGCCGCGACATCGGCACGGCGGTGTTTCCGAGGGCCGAGGTGAAGATCTTCCTCACCGCCTCGACGCGCGAGCGCACGCGCCGCCGCTGGCAGGAGCTGATGGCGCAGGGCATCCAGACGGACATCGCGCAGCTGGAGCAGGAGATTCTGGCGCGCGACGTCGCCGATTCCGAGCGCGAGGTCGCCCCGCTCAAGCCGGCGGACGACGCGGTCATCATCCACACGGACGACTACACGGCGGACGGCGTGGTCGAGCTGATTCTGGAGATCTTCAACGCCCGCCGCGAGCTGGCGCTGCAACGGTAGGCAACCGATTTCCCCCTCTCCCTGGCGAGGGAGAGGGATGTTTGAGCCCCGTCCAGGGGCGCAAACGGGGAGAGGGCGTCTCTTAGCGGTCCGCAAGGAGACTCCCTCTTCCAGCCTCAGCCCCTGAACAGGGCTTCGGCGTCCCTCTCCCTCACCAGGGAGAGGGGGAGTTTTGCTGGCTGACTTTATGCTTCGGGCGCCACCTTGGCTTTGCGCAGCACCTGCGGGCCGAAGCGGTAGCCGACGTGGCGCACCACCACCGGATCGCCGGGGGCGGCCGGGCGCACGGCGTGGTGCAGGCTCTGATCGAAGGCCAGGCGCTCGCCCACTTCGCCGATGGGTGTGAAGCCCCAGCCCGCCAGCGCGGCGTCCAGCGGCGCGAGCAAGCTGAGCACGTCGGCCGCGGCGACCTCGTTGCCTTCGGCGATCGCCCGCCGCACGCCCGGCAACTGCGTCAGCATCGATTCGAGGCGCCGATACAGCGCCAGGCGCTCGTCCTGCACGGCTTGTTCGAGCTGGCCGGAAACGGATTGCTCCAGTTGAACGTAGCGCGCGCGCAACTCCTCCACGAGGGCCCGTTCGGTCGCGAGGCGCGCCTCGATCTCGACCAGCGCGCCTTTCGAGGCCCCGAGCGCCTGCAACAGCGCGCCGCGCTCGGCCTCCAGAACCGTCAATCGTTCGCCCGGCCCCGGCGGCAGCGGCCAGGGGGCGCCCAGCCAATCGGCGAGCGCGCGGCCCGGCAGCGCCGCGACCGTGACGGCCGAGGCGGCAAGGTCGCTCCAGGCGCGCCAGGAGTCTTCGAGCAGGGTTTCGAGGGGCTGCGGCATGGGCTTTCCTCAACGCAACTCGACGAGCGGCACGTCGTCGAGCAAGCAGCGGTTGGTCTCGAGGTCGTGGATCGTCAGCCGCAGCTGGCGGCGCTCGTCCACGCGGAAGTGGGCCTTCAGGCGATCGACGCCCGGATACCCCGGCGGATCGAGCGGCGCGAGCTGGGCGTGGCCCTCGTTCAGCGGCACCACGCGGGCATGCTCGGCATCCAGCGCCGTGCTCACCAGGCGGCGGCCGTCGAAGACCACCTCGGCCCCCGGGCTCGCCTCGAACTCGCCGATGATGAGCTCGATCGCCGGCTGGGAGGGCCGCGAGGCGCGCAGCACCAGCTCGATCGGATCGGCCGAGGGGTAGGCGTGGCCCGGGCTCACGATCGGCTCGTAGCGATGGCGCTGCTGGCGCGCGTCCCAGTAGCGCACGCCATAGCCATGGTAGAGGAAGTCGTCCAGCTTGAGGCCCTTGAGCAGCATCAACGCGCCGTGGGCCACCGCCTCGAAAGGCGCGTGGGCGCGCACCTTCTGCGCGCCGAAGTTCTGGCGGATCGCCCGTTGCACCGAAGGAATCAAGGTCGTTCCGCCGACCAACAGCACCTGCTCGATTTGCTCGCGGCGCACGCCGCGCGACTCGGATTGGCGCAGCAGCGCATCGAGGGCACTTTGCAGCTTCAGGTAGAAGTCGTGGCGTTCCAGCAGCTCCTCGAGCGCGTCGCGGCTATAGAGCGTCTGGAAGGTCTTGAGCCGGCTCTGGCT
>DATNPP010000575.1:0-7806 GCA_036703175.1 Oscillatoriaceae cyanobacterium | reverse complement strand
ATGCAGTGGAACTTCGTGATGTCCTTGCCGATGAGCTGCACGTTCGCCGGCCAGTACTTCTCGAAAGTGGGCTGGTCCCAGCCGTAGCCGATGCCTGTGAGGTAGTTGAGCAGCGCGTCGATCCAGACGTAGATGACCTGGCCGGCGTCGCCCGGCACGGGAATGCCCCACTTGACCTTCTGGCGCGAGACGGAGACGTCCGGGAAGGTTTCGAGAAGGTTCAGAATCTCGTTGCGGCGGGACTCGGGCAGAATGAAGTCTGGATGCGCCTCGATGTACGAGCGGATGCGGGCCTTGTACGCGCTGATCTTCAGCACGTAGTTCTCCTCGGAAAAGGGCTCCGGCGCGACGTCGTGCTGCGGGCACTTGCCCTCGACCAGGTCGCGCTCGTTCTTGAACTCCTCGCAGCCGACGCAGTAGAGGCCTTCGTAGGTGGCCTTCACGATGTCGCCCTTGTCGAGCAGGCGCTGGAACACCTCGGCCACCACGCGCTCGTGGTAGTCGTCGGTCGTGCGGATGAAGCGGTCGTACGCGACGCCCAGGTTGGCCCAGGTGCTCTTGAACTGCGGCGTGATGCGGTCGACGAACTCGGTCGGCGAGAGGCCCTCGGCGCTGGCGGCCTTTTCGATCTTGACGCCATGCTCGTCGACGCCCGTGAGGAAGAAGACCTCGGCGCCGCGCAGACGGTGGTAGCGGGCGATCGCGTCCGCCGCAATCTTCTCGTAGGCATGGCCGATGTGCGGAGGCGCGTTGGCGTAGTCGATCGCGGTCGTGATGTAGAACGTGCGGCTCATGGGCAACCTCCTGTCGGAGCCAAAAGGGTACCAAATCGGGCGTCCAAACGCAATTTGAGCGAAATGGCCAAAGAAAAAGGCCGCCCTTTCGGGGCGGCCGGGCGGCGGACCGACTAATCGTCGCGATCGTAGTCGTCCTGCTCGCTTCCCGAAGGCGCCTGGGATACCACCCTCTCGAGCGTGCCGTTGTGCCAGCGCGTGCGCTGGTCGAACTCGCCGGTGCTCAGCGAGTCGAATTCCCGGATGGAAAGCTTGGTGAGATCCTTCGGCATACCGTCGTGCCCTCCTTTGAGGTCGTTTGTGGAAACCGACGATGCTTCTGCAGCATCTTGATCTTTACTTTAAGCCAGCGAGGTTAATCCTCCGTTCCCCGTCTATTTTGGGTTTGTTAAACGTCCTGAAAGATTCCCTTAGCAGGCGAGCAATGGGATTTTGCGAAGGCGCGAGAGAGGCGTCAACGCTTGCACGTAAGGCAGGACGGGCGCGTGAGGGTGTTCTGGCGCAGGTTAAGACAAGGTCACGTGGAGCACGACAGTGTGCCATGTAAAGGTTAAGACGGCGCGGAATGGCGGAATCGACCTGGGTTGTGTGAATCTTGTTTAAGAGGTTATGTTCGAGCGTTGCAATGTCAAGGGATGAAAACAGGCACAGCGCAAGGATCGGGCTGATTGTCGGCGTGAGAGGGCCGGTGAGCAGGCGATTTGCGGGCGATACAGGGCAGGCCGATTTAATGGAGATTTGAAACCCGTTTCACACGCTTTTGATGACGGCCCGTGCCCTCCGTCGGGACGCAGTGCTAGAATATGGGCCACCGCTGGAAAGGAATCCCGATGCCCGTCACGCTCTACCGCGACAAAGAAGGTCGCGTGGTGTACCAGTTTCCCTTCATTCTGATCGTGGACCCGATCATGAACCAGGGCGCGATTTACCAGGACGAAGTGGCCGTCGACGAGGCCTTTCTGGACGACGACCTGCTGGACGACGCGACGCCCGAGACGATTCTGCCGCGCCTGGCGGCCCGTGGGTACCGCATCTATTACCTGCGCTCGGAGGCGGACCTCGAGGACGAGTTGCTGCCGTATTTGGCGATTTCGGACGGGCAATTGCAGGACGCGATCGCCTCGCTCTGGGTGCAGCAGGACATGGCGTTCGAGGGCAGCGACCACGTGGATTGGGAGCACACGACGACGCGGCTCTACACGGATGGTGAGCGGCTATTTTGCGAAGGGCACGAAGTCGTGCTGACGCTGCCGGAGACGGAACCGGGTTATGCGCCGTTGGCGGAGCGTGTGCGCGGGTTTCTGGAGGCGTTCGCGCAGGCGGTCGCGGCCGAATTGCGGACGCAACTGGTGCACGTGAAGGGCGCTGCCTCCAAGGGCAAATAGCACCCCGCATCGCCCTCTCCCCCGGAGGGTGGGAGAGGGATGCCGAAGCCCTGTTCAGGGGCTGAGGCTGGGAGAGGGACGGGGAGAGGCCGCGCGCTCGGGCACTGACGTGAATTTCAGCTGGCCTGGGGTCGCCCCCTCTCCCGATTGGCTCCCCTGAACGGGTCACCAATATCCCTCTCCCACCCTCCGGGGGAGAGGGCAAGGGCTCGTCTCTGGCTAGCCTACGGGCTGCCAGGTCCGCAGCACGTCGACGACCGCGCGGATCGGGGCGCCGGTGGGGCCCTTCGGGCTGTACGGCTTGTCCTTGTCCGACCAGCCGATGCCGGCGATGTCCAGGTGCACCCAGGGGGTGTCGCCGACGAAGTTGCGCAGGAAGCCGGCGGCGTTGATCGCGTCGCCGAAGCGGTTGCCGTAGTTCTTGAGATCCGCGATGTCGGACTTCCAGGCCTCCTCGTACTCGTCGACGATCGGCAGATGCCAGCCGCGCTCGCCCGTGTGCTCGCCCGCCTGGATCACGCGGTGAATGAGCGCCTCGTCGTTACCCATCACGCCCATCACGCTGCGGCCCAGCGCCACGCCGACCGCGCCCGTGAGCGTGGCCATGTCGATGATCGCCTGCGCCTTGAGGTCCTTCACGGCGTACGCCAGGGCGTCCGAGAGCACCACGCGCCCCTCGGCGTCCGTGTCGTTCACCTCGACCGTCAGCCCCGCGTAGGACTTCACCACGTCGCCCGGCTTGATGGCCGTCGCGCTCGGCATGTTCTCCGTCGCGGGAATCAGGCCCACCACGTGCCGCGACAGCTCGAGCTCGGCGACGGCGCGCAGAATCGCCAGCGTCGAGGCGCCGCCCGCCATGTCGTACTTCATCTTCTCCATGCCGGCGCCCGGCTTGATGCCGATGCCGCCCGTGTCGAAGGTGATGCCCTTGCCCACGATCGCGATCGGCGCCTCATCCGCGCCCTTCCACTCGAGCAGAATGAAGCGCGGCGGCAGCACGCTGCCCTGATTGATGCCGAGCAGGCAGCCGAAGCCACGCTTCTCGAGCTCGGCCTTGTCGAATACCTGGACCTCGAGGCCCACCCGCTTGCCCATGTCCTGGGCCTCTTGCGCCAGACGCTCGGGCGTCATGACGTTGCCGGGATGAAGAATCAGGTCGCGCGCCATCGCAACCGCCTCGCCCAGAATCTTCGCCGTCGCGAGCCCGCGGCGGTAGGGCGCCAGGTCCACGTCGACCGGCGGCAGCATCGTGAGATCCTCGACGGATTTGATCTCCTCGCGATCCTGCGTGCGGTACGCGTTCATCTGGTACAACGCCAACAACGCGCCCTCGCCGATCGACTGGGCCATCGTCTCGGCGTCGAGCGGCTTCTTGGGGTGCCAGTCCTGCGGCGCAGGCAGGGCGATCGTCACCTGGCGCGCGCCCGTGTCGCGCGCGGTGGTGGCGCCGCGGCCGGCCGCTCGGCGCAGGCGCTCGGCGGTGATCTCTTCCGCCTTGCCCAGGCCCGAGAGCACGATCCGCTTCACGTTCGAGCCGGGCGCGTGCAGAACGAGCGTCTCTTCCGCCTTGCCCTTGAAGCGCCCGTCTTCGAGCACGGCGGCCAGTTGGCCTTGCGTGAGGCGGTCGACGGTAGCGAACGGAGCGACGTCGGCGTTCTCGGGCAGCAAGAGCACGAGCGCGTCGGTCCGCACCTCGGGCAACGGGACGGTGAGTAGCTTCAGCGACATGAGAGGTCCTTGTCTAGGGTCAAAGCGCGGGAGTCAGGCTGAGTGGAATGAGCGGCGGTTCGGCTTGGCTGCTCGGATACACGTCCATGAGCCGCGTGGAAGTCGTGGTGCCGTCGGGGTTGTAAAAAACGGTGGCCATCAACGAGGGATAGAGGTTGGCCGTCGCGCCGACTTTGAGGGCGCCGACGGTGCCCCAGGATTCCGGTGCGACCGCGTAGCGCAGCCCGCTGATGGTCACGAAGTGCGCGTCGGCCGTTCCGGAGGCCTTCTTGGCAGGATCCTCGACGCCGACCTGGTAAATGACCTGGGAGACGCCAATCTGTTGGTCGATCGCGGTGATCGTGCCGAAGGTCGCGTTCGTGTCGAGCGGAGCAAACGGCCCGCTGATGGTCAGGCCCACAAGCGGCGTCGCCGCGGCCGAAGCCCCTGGGGATGGCGATGCACTTGGCGCTGGCTGCATCGGCGCCTGGCACCCCGCCAAGGCGAGGGCGATCGCCCCCATCACCGGCAAATTCGGCTTCAAGCCTGCGAACATGCAGTCGCCTCCAACACCTTGAGCCCGTTGGCGATCAGCGGGCCACGCTCGGGATCCGTGGCAATCGCGTCGAGCTCGGCACGCAAGCGCATCGCGAGCTCGGGCGCCACTTTGCGCGCCAGTTCGAGCAGTTGCAGACGCGGCAACCACTCCTCCGGGTAATCCGCGAGCGCAGCGGCGAGATCCGCCAGGCGCTCGGCGGGGTTCGGCGACGGCTGCTCGCGCGCGTCACGCACGTCTGCGTAAATCGCGTTGAGGCGATGTTCGCGCGGCGTGAACACGCGCTGGATCGTGCGGTTCGGCGAGGGCTGGTAGACGTCCGCGAAGAAGCGCTCCTTGTCCGCCGCGCCGGCCCAGACCGAGTCCACGCGCGCGCCGAAAAGCAGGAAGTACGGCCCCGGCTCGGCCCACAGCACGGCGTCGCCGTGCGTCACCCGCGCGTTGACGAGCTCGGCGAAGAGCAGGCCGCTGTCGGCCTGTTCCAGGCGCACCACACGGCCGCGCACTTCGATGCCCGAGGCATAGCGCAAGCTGGCATCCTCCCCCGGCACGAGGCCGAGCGCGCGGCGCTGCTCGGGATTCAAGCGCTCCGGGGCGGTGCCGTCCGCCAACCGGCCGATCGGCGAGGCGATCCGCGCGGGGCTGTCCTCGCGGCCGAAGCCGGGCAGCTCGTGCTCGTCGAGCGAGAACTGATGCGGCCCCTCGGTCTCGACCCAGACGGCTTCGCCGGCGACGTGGCGCAGGGCCTGGACCAGGCCGGTCCATTGCAGGCCCGAGCTGAGGGCGAGCGTCGCCGTTCGCGCGGAGCGCAGCGCGCGATCGAGGCCCGTCGTGCCGCCGATGACGAAGGACATGCGGCTGCGCAGCTCCTCGACAGCCGCGACCAGCTCGTCGAAGTCCCGGCAGACGAAGAGTTGCGGCTGGTAGGTCGTGATGTCGAAAGGCGTGCGGATGCAGGCCTCGAGCGAGAAGGGAATCTTGCGCACGGCGTCCGTGAGGCAATACAGGCTCTCGCCGACCGAAGAGAGCAATCCGGCGCCGTAGAGGCGCGGGCGCTCGAGGTCGCCGATCAAGCCGTACTCGACGGTCCACCAGTACAGCCGCCCCGCGAGCGTCGCCTCGGAGGCGTCGTGCACGGCGGCCACCTTGGCCTGGAGGTCGGCCTCGGCCTCGCGAATGCGCTCGGGAGTGGCCGCCGGGTCCTCCTTGAGGATCGAGACGAGGCGCGTGGCCTCGTAGACCTCGTGGTCCTCGCGATTGGAGAGCGCCCTCGCGCCGATCTCGCCGAAGCGCTTCACGAAGCGCGAATAGCGCTCGTCCCACAGAATGGGCGCGTGGCCGGCGGTCTCGTGCACGATGTCCGGCGCGGGGGTGTAGGCGATGTGCTCGTGAGAGCGAATTTCGGCCGAGATCGGCAGCAATCCGTGGGCCTGGAAGTCCATGAAGACGGTCGTCGGAATGATGCCGTCGACGACCACCGCGGCCCAGCCGTAGCGCGACAGGCAGCGCGTCATCTCGTCGACGTCGGGAATGCGGTCGACGGTGATGCCGGAGTTGCGCAGCCCATCCACGTACGAGGGGTGCGCGGTGCCTTCGAGGTGATGCAGGTTCTGGCGCATAATGTAACGCCAGACGGCCTGGTCGATGGGCGTGTAACGATCGTAATGCTGTTCGACGATGAACGGCCGGAGATGGGCGGGAATCGCCACCATGGCTCCCTCCTTGCCGCCTCCATTGGCGGCTGACAGAGGGATCTTACACCATGAACGGACGCGTATCCAGCACCGTCGCTTGAATCTCCGCACGCGACAACCGCCCGCTTGATTTCCTCTCGACATTCGAGGGCGAGGGGAAGACAAGTTTCGAAGCGCTGCTCAAGCGCGGCCGTAGCCCAGAACGTTGTTGAGGCTGCTGCCGATCGCCCGCTCGCGCACCGGCAGATTGAAGTCGTACGACTCGACGATCGACGTGGGCCTGCCGTTGCCGTCCACCGCCGACACGATCGCCGTGTGGTCCGCGACGCCGTCGCCGTCCCAGTCGAAGAAGACCATGTCGCCGGGCGCCGCGCGGCCGCCGGCCGGAATCCAGTGGTGGCCGCCACCGCCGTTCTTGAAGTAGTTCACGAGCGTCGGACAGTAGTGCGGATCCGAGACCTGGTTGTAGAGGTCGATACCCGCCTTGGCCCAGCTGTCCACGGCGAAGTCCGCGCAGCAGCCCACCTGGAACCGCACCGGGTGGTAATCGCTCGTCAGGTTCACGGTGTAATGGTAGCCGTTCGCCTGCAATTGGCGTGCCGCAGCCACCGCTGCTCCGCCGAAGCCGCCGCTCGAAGGCGCCGGCGCACTCGTTTGGATCGCGCCCATGCCGAGAGCGCCGGCCGTCTGGGGGCCGACGACGCCGTCGACCTGCAATCCGCGAGCGCGCTGGAACGCCATCACGGCGTTGAGCGTGTTCGGCCCGAAGTCGCCGTCGACACCTCCGGGGTTGAAGCCCGCTGCGGCGAGCTTCTGTTGCAGTTGGACCACCGAGGGACCGGTCGAGCCCTTGCCGAGCATACCGCCGCCGTAACTCGCAGCAGGAGCCGGCGCCGGCGCCGGGGCCTGCGTGCGCGACAGGGCGGCCTCGGTTTGCGGGCCGACGACGCCGTCGACCTGCAAGCCGCGGGCGCGCTGGAAGGCGCGCACGGCGTTGGCCGTGTTGGGCCCGAAGATGCCGTCGACGCCGCCGGGACTGAAGCCGGCGCTTTGCAGTTCTTGCTGAATGGTGCGCACGTTCGAGCCGGAGGCGCCCTGGGTGAGCAGCGCGCTGCCCCCGATCGGCTCCGCGCCGGTCGCGCTGCGCGCGCTCAGGCTCAGCGTGTCCTGGCCGTAGACCTGGCCGCTCCCGGGGATCGTGCCGGAAACACGCGCCAACTGGGCGCCATTGGGGCCGGAAACCAGCTGGTATTGGCCGCCGACCAATGGGCCGGCCGACGCCGGAGCGGCGCTGCCGCCCGTGGGCGCAGCACCCGGGACGGGCGCCCAGGACGCGCCTTTCGGCCCTGAGACCAGCTCATAAAGGCGTTTTGAGAACGCGTTCAAGGTCGATGCGGGCATACAACTTCTCCTCCGGGGAACTCCACCAAGCCTTCTATGAGCTGTTCGGAAGCCGTTAAGAGTAAAGCCCTTACCATGATACGACTAAGGTTCAGTAAAGATGGCCGACGGCGCGTACGGACGAGGCCCCGTGGACATCCACGGGGCCTCGTTGTGCGGCCATCAGTAAAGCGCGACGGCGGTCCGTTCCTCTTGAACGTCCCGTTCGCCCGCCCAGCGGAGGAACGTGCCGTAGACAACCGGCAGGACAAAAAGGAGCAACAGGCTCG
>DATNPP010000549.1:0-2216 GCA_036703175.1 Oscillatoriaceae cyanobacterium | reverse complement strand
CGGACCGCCGAGAGACTCCCCCACCCCGTTTTCGCCCCTGGACGGGGCTCCAAACATCCCTCCCCCTCGCCAGGGGGCGGGGACGCGCACTATGCCTGGATGATCGGGCCGTAGGCCTCGTCGGGCACGAAGCGCCACTGGCGGCGGCCGAGGGCCAGGGCCAGCAGGGTCGCGGCGAGGCCGACGAGCAGCATCTCGAGCGTGAAGGGGCCCCAGTGGCCGCCGTAGGCGCCGAAGAGATCGGCGCGCAGGGCTTTGACGATCTGGGCGATCGGCAAATAGGGGTTCACGCGCTGGTAGAACACCGGCGCCAGCTCGATCGGGAAGGGGCCGCCCGCCGCGGCGAGTTGGAAGACCAGCAGCACGATCGCCGCCAGCTTGCCGGCGTCGCCGACGAGCATCACGAGGCCCATGACGATGTTCAGGTAGGTCCACGCGGCCGCGAGCAGGATCGCATAGAAGCTCACGGGGTGCGGCACGGGGACGTGCAGCCCAAACTGCATGACGAGGCCCAGCACCAGGGCCTGGCCGATCACGATCGCCGTCGGAATCGCCGCCTTCGCGAGCATGCGCGCGCGCTGGCCGGTGTCGCGCGAGGACTCCGGCAGCACCGTGAAGTGGAAGACGAATCCGGTCATCACGGCGCCCATCCATAGGGCAAGCGCGATGAAATAGGGCGCGAAGGCCACGCCGTTGTTGCGCACGGGCGCGATTTTCACGACCTCGGTACTCACGGGCGCCGCGTAACCGGCCGCCGTGCCGCCGCTGGGGAGCTTGGCATACAACGTGTCCAATCCGCCCGCGAGCCGCGTTTCACCCCGCGTCAGCGCGCCGGCGCCCGAGGCCAGCTGTTGGCTGCCTGCCGCCAGGCGATCGACGCCGTCTTCCAGCGTGCCGGTGCCGGACGCGAGCGTGACGGCGCCTTCATGCAAGCGCGTCAGATCGCGATCGGCCGGCAGACGGGGCACGATCGTTCGAAGCGCGCCGTGCAAGGTCTTCATGCCGCCCGTGAGGCGCTGGACGCCGTCGTCGAGTTGATGGGCGCCGGAGGCCAGGCGCTCAGCGCCAACGCGTGCCTCGTGCGCCCCGTTCGCGAGCGTGTCCGCACCGCTCGCCAGGCGCTGGGCGCCTTGATCGGCCTGCACCGTTCCTTGGGCCACGCGCTCCGCGCCCGCCTGAAGCTGGCGAGGGCCCAGGGCCAGCATCGCGCCGGCCAGGGGAACATGCCCCATGCCGTCCGTCAGTCGGGCGCTGCCGGCGGCCAGCTTGTGCGTGCCCGCCGCGAGCTGATCGAGTCCCGAGGCGAGCTGGGATTGCCCGTTCGCCAACGAATTGGCGCCGTCGTCGAGACGCCCGAGGCCGTCGGCGAGGCGGCGATTGCCGGCCGCGACGGCGTGCGCACCCGCCGAGAGGCGATCGAGATCCGCCTCCTGCGGCATGCGCGCATTCATGGTGCGCAGGCCCGCATCCAGCTGGGCCGCGCCGGCTGTCAGGCGGCCGACGCCGTCGGCTAAAAGGCCGGCACCGTCGTGAATCCGATGGGTCCCGTCTGCGGCCGCTTGCAAGCCGGTCTCGAGTCGCGCGCTGCCGTTCGCGAGCAACACCGAGCCCGCTTGCAGGCGATGGGCGCCCTCACGCAGCTGCCCGACGCCCTCCCGCAACGGGCCCAGTTGCCCGAGCACCAGCTTCCAGCGCGCCGCGCCCAGCTGATCGTTGAGCGTCGAGGCCACCGTGTCGACGAAGCGCTCGCCGACGAGAGACGCCATGTAGCTGGTCCCTTCCGAGGAGAGCAGCCGCAATTGCGCCGGCTGGCCGGCCGCGACGGCGCGTGCGCTGAACTCGGGCGGAATCACGAGGGCGAAGTAGATCTCGCCGCGCGCGACGGCGTCGTGGGCCTGCGTCTCGTCGCCGAAGGAGCGGAAGGCGAAGGGGCGCTTGTGATCCAGCTCGGTGACGACTTGGTGCCCCAGGTTCAGCGCGTGGCCCGCTGCCCGCGCGCCGCGGTCCTCGTCGACCAGGCCGACCGGCAAGCGGTTCAGGTGGCCGTAGGGATTCCAGACGCCGGCCAGGTAGGTGGTGGCGTAAAGCGCGGGAATGCCCATCACCACGAGGCAGGCCGCCCAGAGGCGCGGGCGGCCGGGCAAAAGGCCGATTTCGTTGGCGATCGCGCGCCCGAGGCCGCGGTAGGAGGCGAGAAGTGGCATGCCTGCTGTATT
>DATNPP010000548.1:0-11973 GCA_036703175.1 Oscillatoriaceae cyanobacterium | reverse complement strand
ATCGGGCTTTCCGAGACCACCGATGCGCTGGCGATCGTCGTGTCCGAGGAAACGGGCATCGTGAGCGTGGCCCTCGAAGGCCAGCTGCGGCGCCACGTCACCGACGAAGCGCTGCGCGAGCTGTTGGTCTCGTCCCTCGCGGCCCAGCGCCGCAGCAACACCCCGCAACCGCTGCAGTTGCTCTTCGCCAAGAAGTCCGATGAAGAACTTTCCAGCAAGTAAGGCGCCTCAACAGGAGAGCAACTGGCCCTTCGCGGTGATTGCCGTGTTGATGGCGATCGTGCTCTGGTTGTTCGTGCGCACCGGCGCCCAGCCGCTGAACCAGACCTCGGTCTATCTGCCGATCGCCGTGGTGAACGATCCGCGCGGCTTGACGATCGTGCCGGATCGCGTCGAGGTGAAGCTCGAGGCCAACTCGAGCCTGATCGATCGATTGAGCCCGGACGAGGTCGCCGTGATTGCCGATTTGGGTAGACACCGCGAGGGAGACCTGGTAACGTTGACGGTCGTGCCGCCGCAAGGCTTCAAGGTCCTGAGCACCTCGGTTTCCCAGGTCCGTGTCGTCGAAAAATCGCCCACCATCCCCTAGAGGTCCGAATGTCGCAATCGTCGTCCCACGCCTGGCCCGGTCTCGATCGCACGCGCCTGCCCCGCCACGTCGCGGTGATCATGGACGGCAATCGTCGCTGGGCGAAAAAGCGGCTCATGGGCGGCTTCCAGGGCCACCGTGCGGGCGTCGAGACGGTGCGCGTGCTGCTGAAGCTCTGCCGCGAGCTGGGCATTCCGCATCTGACGATTTACGCCTTTTCGACCGAGAACTGGCAGCGCTCCGACGAAGAAGTGGCCTTTTTGATGTCGCTCTTCGAGGAAGTGATTCAGCGCGAGGTCAGCGAGCTGATTGCGAACGGCGTGCGGTTGCGCTTCATCGGCGACGTGCCCGGCTTGCCCGCGACGTTGCAGCAACAGATCCGCGAAGCCGAGACCCGTACGGCCGACTGCAAGGCGATCACGCTGAACGTTGCGGCGAACTACGGCGGCCGCGCCGAGCTGATTCGCGCCGCCCGTCGGCTCGCGGAGCGCGTTCGCTCGGGCGAGCTCGCGCTCGAGGCGATCGACGAGGCCGCGATCGCGGATGAGCTCTATACGGCAGGCCAGCCCGATCCGGACCTGCTGATCCGCACGAGCGGCGAGGCGCGCTTGAGCAACTTCCTGCTCTGGCAGGTGGCCTACACCGAGGTCTACTTCACCGACGTCATGTGGCCCGAGTTCCGCCAGCCGCACTTCCTCGAGGCGCTGCTGAGCTTCCAGGAGCGCGAGCGGCGCTTCGGCGGCGGGCCCGTGGCCCAGGCGCGCTAGTACTAGCCGAATGGGCGCGATTTACGTCTTTCACGGCGAGGACGACTTCGCGCTGGCGGACGCGCGCCGGGCGCTCGAGCAGTCGCTGCTCGATCCGGCCTGGCGCGAGTTCAATCTGACGGTGCTCGCGGGCGACACCCCGCCCGGCCGCCTCATCGAGCAGTTGCTCGCCATGCCCTTCGGCGGCGGCAAGCGTCTGGTGGTCGTCAAGGATGCGGCCCTGCTCACGAGCCGCGAGGCCGGCGAAGCACTCGAGCCGTTGCTCGAAACCGGCTTGCCGGAGCATGCGGCGCTGTTGCTCACGGGTTCCAAGCTCGACGGCCGGCTGAAGCTGGTCAAGAAATTGCTTGCCATGGCCGAGGTCCGCGAGTTCGGCAAGGCCAAGCCCTGGCAACTCGAGGAGCAGCTCGCGCCCTGGGTCGAGGCCGAGGTGAATCGGCGCAAGCGGCGCATCGCGCCGGATGCCGCGCGCTTGCTCATTCAATCGACGCTCGGCGATCGCTGGCGCATGACGCACGAGATCGACAAGCTCACGACCTATGCGCCGGAGAGCGCGCGCATCGACGTCGCGATGGTCAAAACGCTGCTGTCGAGCGGCGAAGTCGAGGTCTTCGCGCTGACGGATGCCCTCGCGCGCAAGCGCGCCGACGAGGCCCTCGACGTCCTCGCGCGATTGCTGGACGGCGAGCATGCGCTCAAGGTGTTGGCGGCGGTGGTGACGATTTTGCGTGGTTGGCTGCGCTTGAAGCGCCTCGCCGCGCGCGGCATGAGCGCGAGCGCGATCGCCCAGGCGCTCGGCCAGCGCTCGGATTTCAAGATCCGCAAGGACCTCGAGCTGCTGCGCGCCTGGAGCGTGCCCGAGCTCGAAAAGGCGCTCGAGCAGCTGTTCGGACTGGATGCCGGCATCAAGAGCGGCAATTGGGCGCCTGAACATCATCACCTGCTGTGGGAGAAGACCCTCGCGACCATGCTCGGCCAGCGCGTGTGATCGCCGCGTTTCCAATCGAGCGGGTCTTGGGGTAGAATGGTCCCGCAAGCACGAGTGGAGGCAGCCATGGCCGATACGAAACAGCAAGAACGCGAATCCGAGATCACGCGCCTCAAGTCACACGTCGAGCAGCTCTCGGCGCAACTGGCCGAAGCCGAGCTGCGGCTGCGCGAGATGGGCATCGCGGATCCCATCACGGGCCTCTACAGCTACCGCTACTTCCTCGGCCGCATCACCGAAGAGGTCTCGCGCGCCGATCGCTTCAATCTCGACGTGAGCTGCTTGCTGCTCAGCCTGGACAAGCCGGGCTTCGAGGCGCTGCTCGAGATCGCGAAGCTGCTCAAGGACTGCTGCCGCCAGTACGACATACCGGCGCGCTGGGGCCAGAACGAACTCGTGATGCTGCTACCCGCCACCGACCTCGACGGCGCGCAAACCTTCGCGGAGCGCTTCCGCCTCAACATCGAGGAGACCTACCGCCGCCATCCCGGCCTGGAGGGACTGACCGTCTCGATCGGCCTCGCGACCTACCCGCGACCCGGCATCGAAGACGCCCAGCAACTGCTCGAGTGCGCGGACGGCGCGCTGCACTTCGCCATGCAATCTGGCGGTAACCGCACGATCGTCCGCGAGTGACCGGACACCGAAAGGGCCGCCTGGTTTCAGGCGGCCCTTCGCGCTTCTAGTCCGGTTGAATCACCAGGTTGTCGTAGACCACGTTGTTCCCGGCGCAACGCAGCGAGAAATAGTGCGTCTGCGAGGTCAACAGCGGCGCATCGCTGCTGCTGGCCGTGTAGGAGTCCGTGTAGGCCCCGTTGTCGAAGTTGACGCGGATCGAATGGGCGTTGGTGTCCACCCAGGCTTCGAGGTGGTGCGTCTGGCCCGCCGCATTCGAGGTCTGCTTGTAGCAGACCCGGCGCCAGCCGTTGCTCTGGAAGGGTGCCGCGTTGTTGCAGAGCCAGACCTCGAAGTAGGTGGGCTTGATCTGCAACTCCACGTAGTGCGTCGGATCGAGGTAGTAGAACTGCGTGCCTTGATCGCCCGTCGGCGAGTAGGTGTAGCTCTGCAGCGGCGTCTCGTCCACCGAGGCGAAGTAGCGATTGGGCAACGCACCGTTGGCGGTGCCCAGTGCCGTGCCGCGGTAGCGCCTGAAGTTCAGGTTCGCCGTGCTGCTGAGGCCCTCGGCCTCGTACGCGTGCGAGCCGTTGTAGCTCACGATCCGCCAGGGCACGCGCGGCATCCAGCTGTAGGAGTAACCCTCATCGTTCGGATCGATGTAATCGCTCGGGTCGCTGCCCAGCGCATCCTGTTCGTACGTGTCGTTCAGGCTGCCCGTGGCGGGCTGGCTGCTGGGTGCCGAAGTCGGCGTGGGCACCGGCGTCGGTGTCGGCGAAGGCGCCGGTTGCGGATTGCCCGAGCCGCCGATTTGCAGCTCGAAGACCTGGAAGCGCACCTCGGGGCTCGACGGATCGTTGTAGAAGTGCAAGCGCACGAAACGCCCCTGCGTGCCGCCCGGCAGGCTCTTCGTCTCCATGTTCCAGGTGCTGTTGGTGTAGTTGCCGGGCAGCGCCGTGTAGTTGGCGCCGTCGTTCGAAAGCTCGATGCGGTAGTAGGCACCGCCGCTTTGCGGCGGCATCTTCACGCTGAGTGAGGATAACGCCTGAATCTGGCCCAGATCGAGCGCGAGCCAGGCCTCTGGAGCCTTGTAGCCATCGTTAGCCCATTGCGTGGAGAGATTGCCGTCGATCGCCTTGTCGGGCGTCAGCGTGCCGTAGGCGCTGCTCGCGCTCGCGACCCAGCCGCTGCCGTTCGGCGCCGAGGTCGGCGCCGGCGTGGGCGTGCCCGCGCTCGAGGGCGTGGGGGTCGGCGTCGAGCCGCCGCCCGAAGCGCCCGAGCCCGTCGCGCTCACCTGGGCCTCGAAGACGCTGAAGCGTCCCATCGGCTTGCTCGGATCGTTGAAGAAGTGCAATCGCACGTACCGGCCCTGCGTGCCGGCCGGCAACGCCTTGGACTCGACGCCCCAGGTGGTGTTCGTCAGATGGCCCGTCACGGCCTGGAAGCTGCTGCCGTCGCTGGAGACCTCGATCTGGTAGTAGGCCGCCCCGGTCAGCGGTTGCATCTTCACGGCCACACTGCCGATCGTCTGCACGCTACCCGCATCGAGTTGCAGCCAGGCCGTAGATGCCTGATAGTTGCCGTTGGCCCACTGCGTGGAGAGATCACCGTCGACCGCCATGCCGGGCGTCGTGCCGCTGTACGAGCTGTCGGCCGTAGCCGTCAGGCCCGTCACCGCCATCAGCTGCCGCGTGGCGGGCGAGCCGTCCAGATGCAGGTGAAAGCTGAAGCCGTCGCCGTTGGGATCGGCGAAGACCAGGTGGAAGGTCTGGGCACCGCCGCTCGCCGCGAGCAATCCCGCATTCGGCGCCGGTGAGACCATTCGGTCGTCGCCCTGAACTTGAGCGTCCACGTGCGACAGCGCCGCGCCCGCGTTCGTCACCTGGGCGGTCACCGTCACCTGGCCCTTTTGCGCGTCGTAGCTCACGCCGGGCAGCGCGAGCGCGATTTTGAGATCGCCGTTCTCGGAATCCGGGCGCTCGAAGGCAGCGCCATGGAAGGGATCGACGTCGACCACGATGTCCTTGGACAGCGACGCCGCGGGCGCCAAGCTGGTGTCTGGTTGTTGACCCAGGCCGGTATCCGGTGCCTGCGCGCCCGTCGACGGGGCGCTCGGAGCGATCGGCGAGGCCTGGCAGGCGCTCAAGCCCGCCAGAGCCAGCGCGATCACCCAGGCGATCGCGGGGTGAGGCCGTCTTTTCATGGATTTGCTCCCTCTTGTATCGAAATGGCCCGTGCCATTTCCTCGAGCCGGACGATCGTCCGATCGCCGGCGGGTCGTCCGAACACCTACTGCGGATTGAAGTAGACGGCCTGATAGAGGTTGCCGCCCTCACCCGCCGGTCCGGCGTTCCAGTAAACTCCCCAGAAGTAGCGGTTGTTGGGATCGAGCGCGCCGTTCGCGCCGCTGCCGTCCCAGGTGAAGCTGGTCGCGTCGCCCGGCAATCGCGCGCTCATGTAGGTGTTGGTGAAGCTCTTGCCGGGCGCCGAGTGCACCTCGAAGATGTAGTATTGGACGGTCTGGGTCTGAGGCACCCACTGGAACGTCGTGGGCAGCGAGACCCGTGCGTCCATCGCCGGCACGTTCGTCATGCCGACCTGGTAAAAGTCGATCGGCGGGAACGCCGCGCCGGTCGTGCCGTCGACTTGCAGCGTGCGGCTGCGCCAGTAACCGATCTTCTGGCGATCGCTGTCGTTGTAGTAATAGGCGTAGTAACCACCCGGGCTCAGGTTCTGCGCCGTGAAGTACCCCTGACTGTCGGTGGTGAGGTTGATCGCGCCCGACGGGCCGAAGAGCTGAATCTTGATCCCGACGGCGGGTTGCCCGTTCAACAGAATATGCCCTTCCGCTGCGTTCGGCCCCGGATTCGGCGTGTCCGCTGGCGGCTGGGTCGGGTTCGCCGTCGGCAACGCCGTCGTGCTGGGGCTCGGCGTGGGGCTCGCATTCGAACTGGGGCTCGGGCTGGTTTGCGCCGAAGGGCTCGGGCCGGGCGTCGCCGTGCCGCTCGCCGAAGGACTCGGGCTCACCGTGTCGCTGGCCTGCGACGACGGCGAGGGTGTCGGCGTGGAGACGGACCCGCCACCACCACCGCCTCCACCGCCGCCACCGCCGAAGCTGATCGGCGGGTTGGTGGGCGTCGGCGTCGAAGTCGCCGTGGGGCTCGCGGTCGCCGCAGGGGGCGCCGTCGATGGCACGCTGGAATCGGCGGGCGTGGCCGTCGACGAGGCTGTGTTCGGAACCTGGTCGAACGCCGGCGGCGCCGGATTGGGTGGCGTGGCAGGCGGCGTCGTTGCCGTACAACCAACCATCATCGCGGGCACCAGAAACCAGAGGGGAGGGCGCTGCTTCATTGCATATGCTCCTGACGGTCGCGAACGCACGCGTTCGCCTGGCCTGTCCGATGTAAAGCGGCCGTGCGAGGGTTCTTCCCCGCGCGACGGCTTGCTTCCTCAGATGAAAGCACTTTCCGGGCGCGTTGCCTCCAGCGAAAGCGCAAAGATCCACTGGCCAAAGCGATGGCCGGTTCGCCAAATCGATCCGAGCCTTCTATAATGAATCGCCGGCCGCGCCCGCATGAAAGGACCGCCATGACGACCTCCGAAGAGCTTCTCGCCGCCCTCCAACGCCTCAGGCTTCCGGAGACGGATCAAGACCCGGTCGCGCTGGGCTGGATCAAGGACGCGAAGGTCGTGGGGCGCGTCGCGGCCTTCACGCTGGCGCTGCCGCCGTCGCGCATGGCCAAGCGCGACGATCTCGAGCGCGCGGTGCGCGAGGGATTGCGTGGCTTGCCGGGCATCGACGATCTCGCCATTCACGTCGTCGCGGGGGCCGAGCAGGCGGCGCCGCAGCGCGGGCTCGCGAACGTGAAGCACGTGATCGCGATCGGCTCGGGCAAGGGCGGCGTCGGCAAGAGCACGGTGAGCGCGAACCTCGCGCTCGCGCTCGCGAAGACGGGCGCCAAGGTCGGATTGTTGGATGCCGACATCTACGGCCCGAGCATTCCGCTGCTGTTGGGCGTCGCCGACCAGAAGCCGCTGGTGCAGGGGAACAAGCTGCAGCCGATCGAACGGCTCGGCCTACGCATGATGTCGATGGGCTTTTTGCTCCCCAACGCCGACGATCCGGTCGTGTGGCGCGGCCCGATGCTGGCCTCGGCCCTGCGGCAGTTCGTGCAAGACGTGAACTGGGGCGAGCTCGATTACCTGCTCGTCGATCTGCCACCGGGCACCGGCGACGTTCCGCTCAGCCTGGTGCAGCTGTTGCCGCTGAGCGGCGCGATCGTCGTCATCACGCCGCAAGCGGTCGCCGCCGCGATCGGCACCAAGACGCTCAAGATGTTCCAGCAAACCCGCGTGCCGATCCTCGGCATCGTGGAGAACATGAGCCACTTCGTCTGCGAGCACTGCGGCCACGACACGCCGATCTTCGATACCGGCGGCGGCAAGCGGGCCAGCGAGGCGTCCGGCGTGCCCTTCCTCGGCGAGATTCCCCTCGATCCAAAGATCCGCCACACGAGCGACATGGGCACGCCCGTCGTCGTGGCCGAGCCCGATTCGCCGCCGGCACGCGCGTTCGTCGCGCTCGCCGAGGCGTTGCGCGAGCAGGTCAGCACCGCGGCCGGCTCACACTAAAAAGCCCCCGCTCGGCGGGGGCTCTGCGGCCTAGCCTTGGCCGCCCATCTGGTTCAAGTACTGCAGCGCCTGATCGTAGGTCATGCCGGCGCCGGGAGCGCTCGGCGCCGCCGGAGCGGCCGGGGCCGCAGGCGCACCGGGTTGCGCGTAGGGATCGCTCGCCGCCGGCTGCTGCGCGCCGCCCTGCGCGTAGGGATCTTGGTACGAGCCGGGCGGAACGCTGCCGGGGGTGTAGGAAGCAGGCGCGCTGCCGCCCGAAGGGCCGAGCATGTTCTTGACCGGATTGCGCAGGAACTTCTCGTAGAGCCAGCCACCGAGGATGCCGAGGCCGAGGCCGCAGATGAAGCCGAGGCCCGGAATCGGAATGAGCGCCTGGCCAATGGCGCCGGCGATCGCGCCGCCCGCCGCGGCCGAGCCCAGGCCGATCAAGCCGTAGGCGCCGGTGTCCATCGCGGACAGCGCAACGAACTGCTTGAGATTCATCTTGCCCGTCGCGAGCGAGATCGCGTTCGAGCCGATCGAGAAGATGCCCGCGATGATGAAGTTGCCCTTCGCGCCGCTGAGCAGCTTGCCGAACAGGCCCTTGATGCCGCCGGCCTTGGTGGCGACTTCCGCGCCGTCCTTGGTCGCCGTCTGAGCGGCTTGTTCGGCCCCGTCGGTCGCGGCCGAACCCGCGGCTTGCTTGGCGATCGCCTTGGCGGCGTCGGCGCGCAATCCCAGCGCCCGCAGCGAGCCGACCATGTCGTTGCCGCCCTGCTTGAGGACGTTCTGAATGGCCTCGTTGCTGACGCTCTTGCCCGCGAGCATGCCGCCGTTGGCGCTGGCCTTGAGCAAACCGCTGATCGCGTTGTCGGACAGCGTGGATGCGGCCGAAGCGCCGGCGCTGGTGGCGGCGGAGGTGGCGACGCTGGCCGCCTGACCGGCGGCGGCATCGGCGACTTGCTTGGCGGCGGTATCGGGAACGCCCGCCGCGATGAGGTTCTTCTCCACGTCACCGCCCTGATAGGCGATGCGCGTGACGTCGGCCGCGCTCACGCCGCCGAGTTCTTTTTTGCCGAGCGCGCCGATCACGTTGTTCATCTGAGCCGTGGGGCCCAGGAACTTCGTGATGCGCGGACCGACGAAGGGAAGCTTCTGAACCATGCGCGTGAAGAACGACTGCTGCTGCAGCGCGTCGGCGACCGGCAGATTCGCGGCCGTCTGACCCTTCACCGTGGCCATGAACTGGTCCATCGGCAGCTTGGTGCCGTCCTTGGCGGCGGCCAGCATCGGCTTGGCGAGCTGGTTGGCGGCCAGGCCCGACTGGATGGCGATCGGCAGGGTATTGGAATCACTGTTCAAAGGCAATCCGGGCATGACGCTGCTTCCTCCATCGGTCGGTTGAACTGAGGATCTTATAGACGCGTACCGGCCAAACATACCTTGCCCAACGAACATTTAACAGAGCAGAGGCGATCTCTTTAATACGGCTTAACCCGAGCTTAGGGTCGTCCCGCTTCCGCGGTCTCGCCATAGCCGGTTCTTAACGCCGATCGCCGCGATCATGCCGGCGAGCGGCGGCGATCGCGCCGGGCCGAAGGGCCCACAGGGGGCCCAAGAGGTCCAAATGTGCGTACCATCACGTTTTATGGCCGAGGGAGCGGGTAAAAGAAGATCAGCGGGCGATCCCTGACGGCGGATCGGCGACCGAAAGGCTGAATCATGGGCGCCTCGAAGTTTCCTTGTCAAAAATCGCCTCCGAAAGCCGTCGCTTTGGCAGATGCCGACTGCCTCGCCACGCGTGAGACTGGTTTCATGAAACGCCTGAGTGCTTCCTTGCTGTTGATCGCCGCGCTGACGGCCGGGCTGGCGCCGAGCGCCTCGGCGCACCGCGCCGCCTTTCCGGCCGGCGATCTGCCGAATGCCCAGGGCGCTCCGTTCAATCCCGTCGCGATCGACGCCCACAAGACGCGCATCTTCCTGCCGCTGCATCATGTGACGATCCGCAAGCAGGACGCGAAGATCGGCTCCTGGCAGATGGAGCTGACGGGCACGGGACTGGGCACCTGTTCGCTCGAGCGCGGCATCGACCGCGGCGCGCTCCATTATCTGCGGATCCAATCTTTCGAAGGACGCACCTATATTCATGCGGACTGGCGCTACGCCGCGCCGGTGCACGTGACCGTCGGCCGGGCGGGCATTCAAATCGTCTTCGAGCACCGCCTCGCGCCGGCGGTCTTCCACCCCGTCGCGCCGGGCGTCGCCTACTGGGAGGGCCAGCGCTGGAACGGGGCCGGCCCCATGCGCGTGCGGGCCCTCAAGCTCGATCCGCATGAGATCCAGCTCGAAACGGCGGTCGCCACGCCCGGCGCTGCGCACATGGGCCTGGCGCCCGTGAGCCGGATCGCGTGGGCGCACGGCGCTATCGCCGCGGTGAACGGCGGCTACTTCTCGCCGCGCACCGGCGAGCCGCAAGGCGAGGTGATCGCCCACCATGAGCTGATCAGCCGTACCATGTGTGATCGCCCGGCCTTCTGGGTCGAGCGCGACGGCAGCGCCTACGTCAAGATGAAGAAGCCCTACGCCGAAATCGCCACCGAAGACGGCGGCACGCTGCGCTGCCAGGCCGTGAACGAGCAGGCCCGCCGCGATCGCGTCACGTTGTACACGGACGAGTTCGGGCCCAGCACGCGCACGATTCCCGATCCCAGCCGCTGGGAATTCGCGATCACCGGCAACGGCCTGGTCGTCGATCAAGGCTACGGCAATCTGCCGATCCCCAAAGGCGGCGTCGTCGTCTCGGGGCAGGGCAAGGGCTACGTTCGATTGCGCGATGTGCTGGGCTACGGCCAGCACGTGCACGTGAAATACAGCTTCGGGGACGACGTCGTCGCCGCGGTCGGCGGTGGCCCGACGCTGCTGCACGACGGCCGCTTCCAGACGCCGCAAACGCACTACGCGCCGGACATCGTGTTCGGCCGGGCGCCGCGCACGGCGATCGGCATCACCGGCGACGGGCACTACCTCATGGTCTGCGTCGACGGCCGCCGGCCGGGCTACAGCGTCGGCGCGACGATCAAGGAGCTCGCGGCCACGTTGCGGTCGCTCGGCGCCAAAGAGGCGCTCAACCTGGATGGCGGCGGCAGCACGACGATGTGGCTGCGCGGCCACGTGCTGAATCGGCCCTCGGACGGCTCCGAGCGTTCCGTCAGCACCGCCTTGCTGGCCGTGCCGCGCAATCGCGCCGTGGCGTCGGCGCTCACGAACCTGCTGGCCGATCGCTGAGCGACTTTCCTGTAATCTTGACGCAGGCTTAAAACGCTCTTAAGAAGGCCGGCGTCCTTTCGAAACGATATAGCCCTATCAGGCTTCGTTCGGAGGACTCCTCATGTCGCGTCAGTCGATTCTCGCTCTTCTCGCGCTCGCCACGCTGGCGACCGGCTGCGGCCAGCAGCCGACGACCGGCGTGCCGTACACCTCGCTGGCGCGACCGGTGGCGGCTGCACCCTTGACGGCGCCGACGAACGGCAGCCTGGCGACGCAGCCGGCCGCCACGGCCGCGCAGACCGGCACCCTCGCGCTGAACCTGAGCAGCCTCGCGCAAGACGCGCAATCCCTCGCGGCCGGCCAGGGCCTCAATTCGCTCGAGATTCAGATGACCGGCCCCGGGCTCGCGAGCCCCCTCGTGAAGCAGATGGCCGCGTCCGATCTGTCGACCAGCAACACGATCACCTTCCATGACGTGCCCGCCGCGGGCCTCACGATCACGCTCACCGGCCTCGACGCCGCAGGCCAACCGCTCGGCGAGAAGAGCACGTCCGTGCAGGTGCAGCCGAACCAACAAACGACCGTCAATCTTCAGCTGGCGCTGGCGGCCCCGGCCGCACAGGGCGCGCCGCGCGCCTTCAGCTTCGACGTGGTGAACGGCGACGTCACGGCGGCCGTGAGCGGCCTCGCGAGCACCACGCTGCCGCTCGGCACGGATCCGCTGGACACCCAGACCACGCCGCAGACCAGCGCGAGCGACAGCAGCCAGGCTGCCAGCATGTCGAGCGATGGCGCGCTCGGCATTCAGATCCTCAGCCAACAGGTCGAGCGCAAGTACTTGATCCTCAAGCGCCTCACGGTGCAGATCCAGGTGACGAACCACAACGCCGCCACGCCGCTGAACGGCGAGGTGAAGGTGGACTTCTACCACCTGTCCGGCCTGTTCACCAAGACCAACAAGCTCGTGCAGACGTTGACGCAGGACGTGCAGGCGCTGCCGCCCGGTCAAAGCACCACGCTGACTTTCACCTCGACGACGACCGCCGAGAGCGCCCAGGCGACCGTGCAGACGGTCGTGTCGAGCGCCTCCGCGGATACGGGCTCGGGTAACTAGACCAACTACCGAATGCCCGCGT
>DATNPP010000547.1:0-14751 GCA_036703175.1 Oscillatoriaceae cyanobacterium | reverse complement strand
TCCACCCACCTCCCTACTCCAACTCCAACTCCACTCCAACTCCAACTCCAACTCCACTCGGCAGGCGGCCTTCGGGCCGCCTGTCGAGTTTCGAAGCGCGGGCGAATATGCTCTAATTATCGCCATGAGTCCACTCGCCCTCGGCGCCGACATCGGCGGCACCAAGATATTGACGGCCCTCGTCAACGAGGCCGGCCACGTCGAGCGCTCCTGGCGCACGCTCACGGGCGCGGCGCGCGGCGGCGAAGCCGTCATGGCGGCGCTCGAAGAGGCGATCGCCGCCGCCCTCGCCGAAATCGGCGACGTCCCGCTCGTCGGCATCGGCGTCAGCGCCGCGGGCCAGGTCGACCACGCACGAGGACGCATCGCCTACGCTTCGCCGAACATTCCCGGCTGGAGCGGCATGCCCGTTCGGGACCGGCTCGCGGCCCGCTTCGGATTGCCGGTCGTCGTGGACAACGACGGCAACGCCGCCGCGTACGGAGAATGGTGGGCGGGCAGCGGCCGCGACCTCGACGCGCTGGTGATGATCACGGTGGGCACCGGCATCGGCGGCGGCATCGTCCAGGACGGCCGCGTGCTGCGCGGCGCGCGCTGGCGCGGCGGCGAGGTGGGCCACATGATCCTGATCGCCGACGGCCTGCGTTGCAACTGCGGCCAGCCGGGCTGTTGGGAAGTGTACGCCTCGGGCACGGCGATCGCGCGCATGGCGCGCGAGGCACGGCCCGACTGGGCGCCCGAGAGTCCCGCCGTGTTCGAGGCGGCTGCCGGAGGCGATGCGATCGCCAACGCCGTGCTCGACGACGCCGCGCGTTACCTCGCGCTCGGGCTCGTGTCGCTCTCGAGCGTGCTCGATCCGCCGCTGTTTCTGCTCGGCGGCGGCGTCGCGAGCCAGCCGAGCTATTTGCCGCGCGTTCTAAGCGCCCTCGAAGACCCTGCCGTCAGCGGCGATCGCGGCTTCGATCCCGCGCGCCTCGCACTCGCGAGCCTGGGAAACGCCGCCGGCGCGATCGGCGCGGCCGGCGAGGTCTTCCGGGCACAGGGGCACTTGAAAGATCCGCGACGCGCGTGAGGTTTTGAAACCCAGCGGCCTAATGCCCGAACTGGATCACCTCGACGTTGTGAGGCTTGGGGTGCGGCTTCGGATGAGGCTTCGGCGTGTCGTGATGCACCGGTCGCACGATGTACACCGGATGCGAGGTCTCGACCGTCCGCACGATCACGTGCGGCGTGTCATGATGCACGGGCGCGGGCGTCGCCGGCTTCGGCACGTAACCCGAGACGAGCGCCATGATCGTGTCGTCCGTGAACTGCGGCTTGACGACGGTCGTGTCGTCCGGCGCCCGCAGCACCATCTTGAGGTTGCCGAGATCTTCGAGCAGGCTCACCAGGCGCACCTTCTCGAGCGGCATCGCCAGCGTGATCGTGCCCTGGGCCGAGATGCCGCTGGAATCCGAGTTGTTGCCGCTGGAATCGGGATCTTTCGGCAGCGCCCCCATCAGCTCGTTGCCCACGGCGATGACGAGCGCCTTTTGCAGCACCGGTGTGCCGATGCGGCGATTGGAGTCGTTGGGATCCGGAATCGTCGCGTAGAGGTCCACCTCATTGCCCGGCCGAATGAGGCCCGCGAGGCCCTCGGCCGAGTTGACGCTGATCGTCTTGGCGCGCTCACCCGGCTTGAGCAAATAGGCGATGCCGTACTTGGCATCCGGGGCACTGACGCGCGCCTGGATCACCGGCTCGCCCGCGACCATCGGGGCAATCGCGATGCTGTTCTTGAGCTTGTCGGCGCTCGTGTAGTAGCCGTTGGGCAAATAGGCCTTCGGAATGTCCTTGGTGGTCAACACGTCGTCCGTGAGCTTGGTGCCCGGCTTGACGTCCTGCGACAACACCACGACGTCGACCTTGGTGCCGCCCGCGGAAAGCCCGGATGCCGAGCTGTTCAGGTACATCACGGCCATGACGGCGGCCAGTGCCGCGGCCGCACCCGCGATCATGACGAATCGGCGATTCACGTCGAGATCGAGCAACGGACCGCGCGGCGCCTTACGGATCGGCTTCGAGGGAGCGGCTTCTTCCGGCGTGCCGGCGCCCTCGCCACGCTCGCGCAGTTTGTCTCGAAGATTCATGGAAGGCCTCCGTCAGGGCTTGTAGGGCGCTCGTTGGTAGTAGATCAGCGTGAGCATGGCGCCGGTGCGCGGGTGGCGGCCCTGGGCGACCTCGACGGTCACGGCGGGCAAGCCGGGGTGCAGAAAGGTGATCCAGGCGGGCTGGCCGGCCGTGTGGGCCGCCTGGGCCTCCGAGGTGTTGAAGCGTGCGGGGGACCACCCCAGCGTGGCGAGCCTACTCAGGTAATAGCCGAGCACCGCCTTCGGCTTGTCCGTCGTCACGGCGATCGCCAGCCGCGCGTTTTCCAGCTTGGCGAGCGGCCGCGTGGCGCCCGGATACGCGGGCATTGTACCCCAAATGGCCGAATCCGGGGCGGCATGGGCGGTTCGGGACAGCAGAAGGAGCATCACCAAGACGAGCAGGCGTCTCATTGCTGATCGTCCTCGTCGACGATGTGGGTGATCCACTGGTTCATGCTCAGCACGCCGGGCACGCCCGCGCCGTACGGCGCGGCGACGGCCGGCATCACGGCGGTCGCCGCCAGGGTCGGCACGCGCATGTGCGCGAGCTGCGCGAAGCCCAGCAGGCCATGCATGCGATCGCCCAGGCTGACGCCGTAGAGCACCACGCCGACCCCGGCGCCCAGGCTCTCTCGATGCTGATGGGCGTCGTCCTCGACGCTGATCGTATGCTGGGCCTCGAAGATCGCGGTGTACGGGCCCAACGAGCGCACGTGGCCACGGCCGCCGACCCGCCCCCAGTTCACGCCGCTCACCTGAATGCCATGGCGATCGATGCCCGGCGGCACGGCCGAGGTGTACTCGCCAGCCCCGGCCACTTGCTGCATGCCCGTGCTCACACCCTGGGCGTCGTGGGCGATCGCCACGGTTCTCGCGGCCGCGCGGGCGGCGATCGCGAGCTGCTGGTAGCGCAGCATCAGAAAGCCGACCGTCATGATCCCGCCCAGCACCGCCACCAGCACCGGCAGAATCAGCGCGAACTCGATCATGGCCTGGCCGGACTCATCCGTCTTTTTGAGGAGGCGCCGCATCAGCCGCCTCCCTTGTCGAAGTCCGGGTCCTTGCCCACGGGCATCAACCGCACGGTGTACCAGTTCACGCCGAAGCGATCGACCGCGCCGGTGCCGCCGGCGTCGACGCGCGACACGGGCAGCGGGCCGGCGGCGGATTCCGTATCCACGAGGGCCTGCGCGCCGTAGCCGAGCATGCCGCTGCCGAAGGTCGCGACCTTGGGATACAGGCGCACGAGCGTCTTGCCGGCGAAGGTATTGGGCGCCAGCGCCTCTCCGGTGTAAGCCACGCCGCCGACGGTGGTGGTGCCGAAAGTGTGGCTGTTTTCCGGAAGTGCCTGTTCACCTTGCATCAGGCCCAGGTTGCCGCGCATCACGCCCAGCGACCCCAGGTTCCCAGTGTAGCCCGCCTCGGCGGCCTGCTGCACCAGCGTTTGGCCGGCTTGTTGGCCGGTGACCCACTCGTTGAAGGCGATCAGGCCGTTGCGCAAGCGCTCGGCCTTCGAGCGGGCGCTCTGCGCCTTCTTGAAGACCGTGTCGAACGAGTCCGTGGTGCCCGGCGTGCTGCCGGCGAGCTCGTCGATCGCGATGCCGGTGGCCTCGAGCAAATACGCGCGCGCGATGGTGACCTGGCCGCTCATCGCCCGATACGCGAGCTCACGCGTGTTGTGAACGCTGGCCTTGAGGCCCGAGGCCGACAACGCCGCTGCGTCGGCCGCGTTTTGCGACTCCACCTTGCCGAGCACCAGCCAGCCGAGATCGAGCATGCCGAAGAAGAGCGCCACGAGCAGCACCAGCATGCCCGCTCCGTAGAGCAGCGCCTGGCCTTCTTCATCGCGAATCAGGCTTCGGAACGGCCCTTCGGGGCCTTTGGCCGCCGTCATCGGAACAGGCCCTTCTCATAGGTATTGAGCGATTGCGCGAAAGTCCCCGTGCGATCGAGGCCTTTGGCCGCCTGCTGCAGCGCCGTCATGGCGGTCTTGATCGTCGGATCCGTCGCCTCGGCGGTCGTGAGGCCGGTCTTGATCGTGGCCTGATTCTTGCGGAAATCGTCGAGATAGCCCTCGTAACCCGCGAGGCCCTGCTTGCCCACGAGATCGCTCACCTTGTAATGACCGGCCTTGGCCTTCGTCTTCTCGTAATCCGCGGCGAAGTACTGCTTGGTGAAGGCGTCCCCGCTGTCCTGACGGCCCTTGTGATCCAGTGCATGCGGATTGCTCTCGACCGCGTACCGCATGCTGAAGGGTTCGCCGTCCGTGGGCAGTTGGAAGCTCACGTTGGGCACCTTCTTGATGACTTCGTTGACCTTGGCGATCGCCGCCTGCACGGGCCGTATGATCGGCCCGAGCTTGTCGAGCATCGGAATATCCGAGCCGTAATCGAGCAGCCAGAAGGTCTTGGGCTTCACCGTCGGCCCGTAGCTCGACTTGATCTTCTTGGCGTCGTACTCCAGCGGCATGCTCGCCGAAGCGCGCAACACGTGCAGCGGCGAGCTGTGGTTCGTGAAGATCGTCATCAAGCCGACCAGCCCATCGGTGCGCAGGCTGGCCTGGAAGGTGGAGCGCTCGCCACGCGCATTGCTCTGCACCTGCGCATGCTGCAGCCAGCCGTCGTTGCGGACGAACTGGCGGATGGAGCCGCTCGTCGTGCTCTCGTGGTTGCCGAGCACCGAGAGCTCGCGGGCCCCCATGAAGGCAGCCGCGTTGAGCGAGCTTTGCTGCTGGATCAGCAGCGTGACCTCGAGCGTGCCGAAGGTCAGCAAGGCGAGGGCGGGCAGCACCAGCGCGAACTCGACCAGCGCCTGGCCGAGTTCGTCCTGGTTCGTCCGTTCGCCTTGGACCATCCTAACCTCCGTGCAACAGCGAGAGCAGGCCGTCCATCTGAGGGAAAAGCAGCGCGAGAGCCGTGCCGATGGCGATCGAGACGCCGTAGGGCACGGGCGGCGCGGCCGAATCGCCGAGCGCGACCGTGGCTTTCGCGCCCGGGATGATCAGGCCGAGAAAGAACCACTTCACGTTGTTCAACAGCTTCGGCAGGCTGCCGTTGGCGGTCGCGCTGACGATCGCCACCAGCGCTCCCGCGACCGTCACGTAGACCACGGCCGCCAACGTATGCGGCCAGCCGAGCCACAATCCGACCGCGGCCATCAGCTTCACGTCGCCGGCGCCCATCGCGCCCATCAAAAAGCCCACCACGAACAGCAGCGAGCCGGCCGCGAGGCCGATCAAGCTGGATTCGAGGCCGGAAACGCCTCCCAGGGCGATGTTGAGGACCAGCCCCACGAGCATCGCGGGGAAAGTCAGCCAGTTATAGATTTTGCGGGTCTGCAGGTCCGTCACCATCGCGATGATGACGATGCCGAGCAGGCCGAATTGCCAAAAGGGTGTCATAGCTCCTCGTTCGCGGATCGATTCAAGGCTTCTATACCCCGAAGCGCCCGGCCGGGCAGCATGAAAAACGGGGCGGCCGAAGCCACCCCGCTTGTGTCGATGTGCTATTGCGATTGCGCCGTCTGGGCCGCTTGCTGCATCTTCTGACCGGTGGTGTTGAAGATGTTGACGAGCTTCTCTTTCGTCGCGATCAACGTCGCCGTCAGGGCCACCGACACGAGCCCGACAATCAGGCCGTATTCGACAAGGCTCTGGCCGTCCTCGTCAACAAGCAAGCGATACCACATGGGTGCGGGCTCCGCTTATTGGCTCTGGGCGCTCTGCGCGGCCTGGCCGAGCTTCTGCTGCACGGTCTTGAAGATGGGGTCGAGGCCCTTCTGCTTCATCGCGGTCAGCGCGCCCACCAGGGCGACCGAAACCAGGCCGACGATCAGGCCGTACTCAACGAGGGACTGACCCTCTTCCTCGACCAACAGCTGCTTGATCTTTTCCATTGTAGTCTCCTCCTATCGCGGCGGGCATTTGGCTCTCACACCAAACTTTGATGAGGAGATTATCGAGCTGTTAGGAAAGATCTTGCGAAGCAGATGTTAAAACAGGGATAAAACAGGGTTAAGCTTACCCTAAGGAAACCCTCAAGGGGCATGCCAACTATGCAGCGCGCGCACCTGGCCCTTGAAAACGGCGCCTTGCAGCTTCACCAGGCTGGTGGACGCGACGATCAACCCCAAAAGCAACAAGCCTGCGATCACGCCGTACTCCACGAGGGCCTGGCCCTCTTCGTCGGACAGCAGGCGGCGCATGCTACTGATTTTGAGGACCGGTGAAGGTGATCGGAATATCGAGCTGAACGGACGCGGGGAAGCCCGCATCGTCGGTGCCCGACAAGGTCACCTCGGCCGTGATGCCTGCGTCGCCATAATTGAGCTTCTGGTCGCCGAATGTCTCCACCTGGCGCGTAATCACGGGCAACGTGATCGTCGTCTTGCCGACGTTGACTTGCTGGCCAATCTTCGTCTGATCAATTGGCTGCGCGGCGGCAGGATCAGCCGGATAGTTCGAGGAGTCAACACGAACGGTGAAGCGCAACTCCAGAGGCGCGACGCTTTTGCTATCAAGCGGTTTCGGCGTCAAATTATTGGTTGGATCCGCATATTGAACGTCCATCGTGGTGAAAGTGACGCCAATTGAGCCAGGCTCGCCGACAATCGTCGCCGTCGGCTGAGTCTCCTTGTACACGGCACTCTGCGTGGCGCTCGCGATCGTGTAATCGATCGTTCCGGGCGTGACGTTCTCAACGTGCACCTGTGCCGGCACGTTCGTAAAAAGACCGCAACTCGCGCAGCTCAGCGCGGTACCGAGAATGAGCAGCAGGCGCTTCACGAAGGCTCGTCCTTTCTATGGCTTCCCAAGCGGCATGTACCCAATAGTCGAGCGTCCCTTGCAAAACCGGGTTGACACGTCATGCGCATGCGGTTAAACTCGAAACCATGTTCGACGTCAAAGGAGGCGGCCCCATGCCCAACACGCGGTCCAATCGCCAGAACGAGGTCTTCGAGTTCATCGTGCAGAGCGTGCGCGAGAACGGCTACGCGCCGTCGATTCGCGAGATCTGCACCGCCCTCGATCTGCGCTCGACGTCGACCGTGCACTACCATCTGACGGCGCTCGCCAAGCGCGGGCTGATTCAGTGGGAGGGGGGCAAGAACCGCGCGATCAAGGTGCTCGAAGGCGTCAAGAGCCCCGGGCTGCCCATCGTCGGCCGCATCGCCGCGGGCCGGCCGATCGAGGCGATCGCCGAGACCGACGAGTACCTCAATCTCGAGGAGACTTTCGACGATCCCGAGCTCTACGTGCTGCGCGTGCGCGGCGAGTCGATGATCGAGGACCACATTCAAGACGGCGACTTCGTGATCATCAAGCGCCAGGACACGGCCCGCGACGGCGAGATCGTCGTCGCGCTGCTCGAGGAAGGCGACGCCACGCTCAAGCGCATCTACCGCGAGCCCGGCGGCAAGTTCCGCTTGCAACCCGCCAACGCGAGCATGGAGCCCATCTTCGTCGATCGCGTCAGCGTGCAGGGCAAGGTCGTCGGTCTGCTTCGGCAGAAGTTCTAGGTCGACACGCTTTCAAACATTCGGCCCCGCCTGTCGCAGGCGGGGCCTTTTGCCGCGCGTATTCCCGCAGGAGCTACTCGACGATCTGCTTCTCCGCCAGCTCCGTCAGCAGGTTCCGCACGTCTTGCTCGGCGACGGCGCGATCGACGTCGTATTCTCGCGTCAGTGCAGCCACCAGGGCATCGAGGGTGCGGTGCTCGCTCAGAAGCTCCCAGATGCGCGTCGCCACGGGATTGAGCGTGTGCAGCACGCTGTCCGCGGGCGTGAGAATCAGCGTCTCCCCGTCGACCACGCGCGCCGCCACACGCGGATGCGGCTTCGGCAAGGGCTCTAGCGGCTGGGTGTCGGAGAGAGAACGGTCTCCCATAAGGACTCCTTCGGTTCGAATTCGAGCTGACTCACCGGCACCTGAGCACTCAGAGCGAGCAGCGCGTCCATCAGGCGATCGAGATGCCCGGGCGTGCGATCGTAGGTCACCACGGATTCCAGCAGCGCCGCGACCGCCATGCGGCGCGACAAGGGCACGCGACGGGTCTCGGGCGCCTTTTTCAGATAGAACAACTCGTTGAGCGGAGCGCTGTCGGCGATGCTGTCGCCCCACGCCCCGGCGAACGGCGTCCCGTAAAGGCGATAGGCGCCGGCCACCGGCACCACGGCGATGATCTCGTCACACAGCACCCGATAGCGCGTCGACGAGAGGCGACAGACGGTCGTCTTGCCACTGCCCGAAGGACCGAAAAAGACGTAACCGCCGGCCGAGGTCGCGATACCCGCCGAGTGAAACAGCACGGCCCCGTGCGCCGCGAGCAAGCGCGCGAGCACCATGCGCAGCATGCTGTCGACGGCCATCAGATAGGTCTGATCCTCGGGGCCGTCGTGCGCTTGAAAAACCGTCACCCGAGCGGCCCCCGCCTCGGGCAACAGGCCGCGAAAGTTCTCGCCCTGCAAGCAAAGCCCCTCGGGACGGGATTCGACCCAGGCTTCGCCGAAGGGAGCGGTCGTCATGTCGTGCGCGAGGGTCAGCGCGAGGCGCGCGTCGGCCGGGCGTTCCGTCAGGTACGCGCCGAAGCGCGGCAGCAACGCGGGCAGCCAGGCCTCACCGGGCAACTCCAGCGCCACGGTTTGCTCGGCAATCGTCACGCGCGTTTCGAACAAGGCGTCGTCTCGCTGCCCCTAGCTCTTGAAGAGATGGATGTTGAACATACACTGCGCGATGCCGCTATGCTTGACGCAGGCCAGCGAAACCTCGAAGACGCGATGCGAATCCACGCGCGGCTTCTCGTACGGCTTTTTGGGCTTGGAGGTTTCGGGCTGTTCCATGGGGCCTCGTTCCGAGTGCACGCCAACTGCGGCGCCAAAGCGTCATTATACCATAGGGGTCCGGCGGGCCGTCCTATGCTGTGCATCGGCCGCGGCGGGAGCAAGCTTTAGCTCGAGAGGCCGAACGAAAGCAAGCCGGTCGCCTCGGTGGCGGGTGCCGCCGGCGAGGGCGACGCGACGGGCGTGGCGGCCGGCGCCGGTTGTGCCGGCGGCGGCGTGGCCGTCTGGGTCTGGTCCTGATGCTGCTTGTCCTGGCTCAGCTTGCCATGGGTGGTCTGCAGCGACTGTCCTTGCTGCTTGAGCGACGCTTGTTCCTTCTCGAAGTTCGCCTGCTCGAAGAGCAGCAACTGCTGCTGCGATTGCAGGCGCGAGATTTCGCCGCGCACAGCGACCGTTTGTTGGGCGAGCCGCTGTTGCAAGGGCCCGAGGGCCTCTTCATCGCCGATCGCCTGCGTGCCGGCCGAGAGCAACGGCGCGACGCGATTGGTGAGCACGTCGTTGAGCGTGTTCTGCACCTGGGAGGGATTCTGCTGCGCGAGTTGCTGGAACTTCGTCGCGTCGAAAGTCACCTGCCCGTTCTGCAACGAGAAGCCCAGATCGGCCAGGTTCTGCTGGCCGTTAGCCGGCGTGATCAGGCCCTTGAGGGCTTCTTGAAGATCCCGGGTGAGGCCGTCGTTCTTGAAGGCCCCGTTTTGGCCGGTGGCCGTCTGCAACAATCCGACGACCTGATTCAGCTGATCCGCGATGTGCTGCAAGCCTTGCAGCGCCTGCGGATTGATCTGGTTGGTCGTCGCTTCTTCCGGCTGAATGCGCCCGACCGTGGCGAAGAAGTTGCCCTGGAGGTCGGTGCCGGTCAAAGGCGGCTGGGTTTGCGGCCCGGTCAACGTGAAGCGCTGACTCGTCGCGTCGAATGTCGCCGTAACCCCCACCTGGGCCTCGTTAATGCGACTGACCACGGCCTGCGCGGTGTCGTTCTGATTGAACGTGATCGCGTTGCCATTGATGCGGATCGCGAACTGGCCGTTCACGCCCTGCAGGCCGGCGATGTCCTTCAACTGAGGATTGTCCGTCGCGACGGGCGTGCCCGTGGTCGCCGCCTGGCCCTGGGTCACCTGGGCGTTGGCGCCGGTGAGGCCCAGTCGCTGAAGCAGATTGCCCTGCAGATCCTGCGCGTCGATGTTCGTCTGGCCGCTCTGTTGCGATTGCAGCACGACGCGCTGGCCGGTGGGATCGTAGCTCGCCTTGACCCCCACGTCGGCGTTGTTGATGCCGCCGATCACGTCGTTCAGCGTCTCGTTGCCCGAAAAGGTCAGCGTCTTGCCGTTGAGCTCGAACTGATACTGGCCGTTCACAGGCGACAGGCCCAGCTGGCCGGCCAGGTTGTTGAGCGTGGCTCCAGGCCCGAGCGTCTGCGCAGTTGCGGAGCCCGTAGCGGCCGTCTCGACGAGGTTCAACGTGGACTTGGCGGAGGTCGCGTCCAGATTGAGCGCGAGATCGCCCGCAGGCCCCACCTCGGTGAGCTGCAAATTGGGGGGCACGGCGCCTTGAGAGCCCGTGATCTTCAGCTTACCGCTGGCGGCCGAGGCGCTCAGGCCCGAGGCCGCGAACTGGCTGTCGGCGTTCAAGCCGGCCGCCAGCTCCTTCGCGAGCTTGCCCACGGCGCCGTTCTTGACGGTGAGGGGCCCCACCGTGAAGTTCTGGCTGCCGTACGAGACCTGCAAGCCCTTGTAGGTGACGTTGGTGCCCGTGCCCTTCGCGACCTTGGCTCCCTGCACCGTCTCCGTCTCGGTGTCGCCGCCACCCGCGAGCGCCGTGAGGAAGTTGCCGCCGTTGGTGTCCGCGAGCGTCAGATCGCTGCCCGCGACCGATCCCTTGATCGTCAATTTATTCGTCGTCGTGTTGAAGCCCACCGACGTGATGGGCTTGACGCCGCCGATTTTGACGGCTTTGAGCTTGGAGAGCACGCTGTTGAGCGAATCCGTCGTCGGATCGATGCTGATGCTCGCGCTGCCCTTGGCGGTCGTGACCGTGATCTTGCCCGCCGTGATCGCCTCGGCGAAGGGCTGGGTATCGAGGGGCTTGGTCTTGTTGATCGTCGACGACGTCGGCGGCGCCGGCGTGATCGCCGTGCCGAGATCGAGCGGCGAGCGGCTGGCGATCGCCGTGTCCGTCGCCGACGTGCCCCCTGTCAGAACCTGGCCGGTCGTGGCCGGCAAGAACAGCGACGGCAAGGCCAGCGAGGATTGCAGCTGGCTCAGCTGCTGCTGCAGCTGATGGTAGAGCCCCGAGCGTGAGTCGACGCTGATGTGGGTGCTCACCGCGCTCGAAAAGACGCGGATCTGATTGTGAAAGGCCGCCGGGCTCGTGTTGCCGATGAGCTCGCGGCTCAGCTCCTGGCCGGCCGTGCGGGGCACGGCGGAAGTGCTGAGCGGATCGAAGCTCAATCGCAGCGGAACGCGCGTATTCCAATCCAGCATCGAGCGGCTCCTTCCCGACTCGCCAGCCATCCTTGGCAAGCCTGCCAGACGATCGTTCCTATATTAGCTCGCTTTCGCGGCCGAGGCAACCGTCCTATGACGATCCATACCCACCTGGATCACGCGCCCACGTTTGTGAAGCAAAATTTAACCCTCGGCCGGTCGTCCGGGCGATCCGCGACCGCCCTTCGAAGCCGCCGAAACGGCCTGGCATAAGGATCTTTTTCCGGAACCTTAACGTAAGTTTCAGCTCTCGGCGGCGGATAAGACCCCATAGGACCCGACGCATCGGACAGTTCGTTAACACCCGTCACGGTCCTGCTGAACGAGGAAACGGCGATGAAATCCATCTCCAAGAAGTTGACGGTCCTGGGAGCGAGCGCCATGTTGATGGCGGGTTGCGGCTATGCGCCGCTGCCGATCGCGCCGACCAGCAGCAACTACTTCGAGGGGCCGCAGACCGTTCAGCAACAGCAGCTTCCCACGCTGCCGGCCGGTGTCACGGCCACGCGCTTGACGATGAACCCGGCGACCGCGACCGCGGCCGTGGGCCAGAGCCTGCCTTTCTCGATCACGATTCTGGGCTCCGACGGCAAGAGCTACACCAACCCGCAGCTCGTGCAGTGGTCGCTGTCCAATCCGCAAAACGGCCAGATCGACATCAACGGCGTGCTGCAGCCCGGCTTGCCCGGCACCGTTCAGGTGATCGCCACGCTGAACGGTCTCACGGCCAAGGCCACCGTCCAGATTCAAGAAGCCAGCTTCGCCTGGCAGCAGATGATGAGCCCGGTGCACTCGAACCTGCACGCGGTCAAGGTGATCACCTCGATGGACGCCTGGGCGGGCGGCGACGGCGGCACGCTGTTGCGCTTCGTGAACGGCGCCTGGTATACCGAGCCGACCTTCCAGGTGCCCGACGCCGACGTGCGCGGACTGGGCTTCGTGAGCTCGAACCTCGGCTGGGCCGTGGGCAGCCGCGCGGGCGGCAAAACCCCTTTCATCAGCCGCTGGATGAACGGCGTCTGGCAGACGCAGCCGGTCCCGGCGACCAGCGGCGTGCTCAACGCGATCTCGGTCGTCAACGACCACGACGCCTGGGCCGTCGGCCAGAGTGGCAGCAGCGCGCTGATCCTGCACTGGGACGGCGCCAAGTGGCTGCAGTGGCAATCGCCCTGCGCCGGCAAGCTGGATGACGTGCAGATGCTCTCGGCCGATACCGGCTGGGCCGTCGGCAAGGGCTCGAGCCTCACGGACAGCCTGCCGCTGATGCTCAAGTTCCAGAACGGCAGCTGGCAGAAGAAGGGCATCATCGCCGATCGCGGCGCCTTCTCGCTCACCAGCGGGCTCGAAGTCACGGCGATCAAGATGGTCTCCGCCACTCAGGGCTACGCGGTCGGCATCAGCAGCCCGCCGCTCGTCAGCCCGCGCGGCCTGTTCCTGACCTACGATCCGCAGCGTGACGGCTGGGTGCAGGGCAAGTACGACAGTTCGATCTCGAACCTCGATCAGGTGCCGTTGCACGACATCGCCATGATCTCGGGCACGGAGGGCTGGGTGCTGGGCGAGACGCGCACGCCGGACTTCACGCTGTCGCGCAATCCGCAGCAGATCTTCGGCAGCCTGCTCGACAACGCCGGCGGCGTGCTCAAGGCGGACACGAGCTTCTTCTCGGGCAACATGAGCAGCCAATACAACCAGATCGACGTGCTGCCCACGGGCGAAGGGTTCATCGTCGGAGACAACGGCGTGATCATCCAGCGCACCTACGACTGGCGCACGGGCGGCAACACCCAGACGATCAACACCTACGGCTACGGCGTCGACCCCGGCCAGCAAACCCAGCCGATCACCTACGGCCCGGGCGGCGGGCAGGTGCCGGTGCCCACGCCGAGCCCTCTGCTCTACTAAAATGCGCACCCGGCCTGCGGGCCGGGTTCTTTTTTGGCCAGCCGCGTCGGATAGGCGCTCGGTCGATCGGGGAAGAAGGAGGGTGTCCCTGATCCGAAAGGCCGACCCTTGAAGAAGTTGATCGCCTGCCTGGCCCTGCCTTTGGCCCTCGCCTCGCTCTCCGGATGCAACGCGGGGGCGATCGCCCTCGCCGCCTACTCTTCCCATGGCCTGGACGGCACGCAGTCGTCCGGCGTGGTGGCGAACAGCTCCGCAGACACGCGCGTCGGTTACATCACCTGGATCGAGCAGATGCAGGACGGCAGCGTGCAGGGCAAGCTCAACTTCGATCTGGTGCAGGACAAGACCGTCAGCTTCGATCAGGTCGTGACGCCTGACTCCGGCGGCAAGTTCACGCTGGCGCTCACGCCGCACCCCAAGGTCCAGGAAGGCACCTACGTCGTCTTCGCCTGGACCGACAGCAACCACAACGGCGTCTACGACGGCGATCAAGGCGAGAAGCGCGCGCCCGAGGTCTACCGATTGCGCGGCGACGCCGGCGTCACGAGCGCCTGGACGACCGAGAAGTTCGTCTTCACGGATCAGCAGCTCTCGATCCAATACGCCGATCAAAACGGCGGGCTGGCCTTCACCTTCTAGATGCGCCTGCTCGGCGTCATCGCCCCTGCGTTCGCCCTGCGCTCGGCCAAGGAGCTCATCGGCGCGAACTTCGCGAGCATGTACGTCGCGCGCGCGCTCATCGAGGCGGGCGGCTTCGACCACGTGCACCTCTACGCCGCCAACGCGGCCCAGCTGGCGCTCGTCGAGCAGGCGATCGCCGAGAACGGCTGGAGCACGCGTGCCTCGGCCCAGCTCGATCTGACGCTGCCGGAGCGCGTGCGGCGCGAGCCCTACGAGCTCTTCTACGTGCCGGCGATCTCGCCCGTGCTCGCTGATCTGGCGCGTCTGCGCGCCGAGACCGGCGCCGGTTATCGATTGCTCGCCACCACCAGCACGATCAGCTATCCGGCCTTCGAGGAGGTGCTCGCCGAGCTATTGTGCGCGCCGCTCGACGAACGCGATGCGATCGCCGTCTGCTCGCATGCCACGCGCACGGTGCTTCGCAGGCTCTTCGCCGCGGCGAGCGCGCGCACGGGACGACCGGCACGCATTCGGCTGCCCGTCGTGCCCTACGGCGTCGACACGCAGCGCTACGCGCCGGGCGATCGCGTCGCCAGTCGCGCGCGGCTGGGGCTGCGCGAGCACGAGCACTACGTGCTCTCGGTGGCACGCTTCTCGGTGATCGACAAATTCGACTTCGGCCCATTGCTCGAGATGTTCCGTATCGCGCGCGACTCCCTCGGCCGCGAGTGGCGGCTGGTGCTTGCGGGCGGCGCCGAGCCGGCGCACTACCTGGAGTA
>DATNPP010000538.1:0-3825 GCA_036703175.1 Oscillatoriaceae cyanobacterium | reverse complement strand
CCACAAGTTCGAGGCCTGGGTCGGGCCGCTGCTCAAGAAGCTGCTCTACTGGTTCGCGCCGGCGAGCCCGAGCACGCCGACGCCCCCGTCGCCGGCGCCGGCGCCCGCCACGTACACCGTGCGCTCGGGGGACTCGCTCTCCAGCATCGCGGCGCGTGTGCTCGGCAACGCGAACCGCTGGCAGGACATCTACAATCTGAACCGCGATCAGATCTCGAACCCCAATTTGATCTATCCCGGCATGGTGCTCAAGCTGCCGGGCGGCAGCACGCCGGCGCCGGCGCCAGGGCCCGCGCCCACTCCGAGCGGCAACTACGGCGAACCGTGGTCGCCCAGCTCGGGCACGCTGCAGGGCGCGGACACCTCGGGCTGGCAGTCGCAGGCGACCTTCGAGCAATCGATCGCCGGGACCCAGTGGACGGCCATCAAGGCGAGCCAGGGCACGGGCTTCACCGAGCCGACCTTCGCCTCGCGCTGGAATGAGCTGGGCGGCAAAATTCAGAACGGCCAGATGAAGCTGCGCATGGCCTACTGTTTCCTCGATTCGGGCAACGGCACCGGGCAGGCCAAGCACTTCCTGGACGTCGTCGGAATTCATGGCCCGCTGCCGGCCGGCACGCGCTTGATGCTCGACTGGGAAGCCTCCGCGCTCAACAATCCGCAGACGCTCACGGACGCGGCCAACTACATTCATCAGGTCACGGGCTTGTGGCCGGTGGTCTACACCTCCGGCAGCCAGGTATCCCGCGCGAAGGCCGCGGCGCCGAACTGCCCGATCTGGGAAGCCTCGTGGGGGCCGCCGCCGAGTCCGGACTTCCCGTTCGTGCAATACAGCGACGGACCGGGCTACGACCACGACGTCTTCAACGGTAGCCCGCAGGCGCTCGCGCGATTCGCCGGCTTCTCGGGTTAGCCCTTCGCCTCGACAGCCCCGCTCGCCGCAAGCCGGTGAGCGGGGCTTCTTTTGCGCCGCTCAAAGGTGTTTGTGCGCCAGCGTCTTCGGCGATTTCGAGACCTCGACCAGAACCTCTTCGGCCACCTTCGGCTCGGATTCCGCGAGATCCCCGAGGGCGACGACGCCGATCAGTTGGCCCTGGTCGACCACGAAGAGGCGCCGCACCTGGCGGGCCTCCATCTCGCGCATGGCGATCTCGCAGTCGGCCTCGGGACTGATGGTGAAGACGGCGTCGGTCAGAAAATCGCCCACGCGGGCCGCCTTGGTGTCCACGCCCTTCGCGACCGCGCGCAAAACGATGTCGCGATCGGTGATCACGCCGCGCAATCGACGTTGTTCCAGCACCGGCAAAATGCCGCAATCTGCCCTTTGCATCATCCGCGCCGCGTCCTGCAAAGTCGTGTCGCAGGTCGCGCATACCGGATTGGCCGTCATCAAGTCCCGCACCGTGCTCATGCTCGTTCTCCTTTCGCTTCGGCAGTGGTTCCCCATCACCGCATCCGATGATGGCACGCGTCGACCACGGCCCCAATATGCGAGCTTGCGTCCTCAAAACGGCTCAGGCCGCTTCCGGACGGCAATTCCACCGATTGCTTGACAAAGGTTCTACATCGAACTATATTAGACCTACGTAGAATTAATAGGGCCGCGTCGGTCGGCCCGAACGTCAGAAAGGTGGCCTCCATGTCCTGGAAAATCGATCCCAGCCATTCCCGCGTGGGTTTCTCCGTCAAGCACATGATGATTGCGACGGTGCGCGGCGAGTTCACGCGCTATTCCGGCACGCTCGAGCTGGATACCGAGGATTTGACCCGCTCGCGCATCTCGGGCGAGATCGAGGTCGCGAGCATCGACACGCGGGAGTCGCAGCGCGACGACCACTTGCGTTCGAGCGATTTCTTCGCCGCTGCCGAGCACCCGGCGATCCGCTTCGAGAGCAAGCGCCTCGAGCACGTCGAGGGCAACGATTACCGCGTCGTCGGCGACTTGACGATCCGCGGCGTCACCAAAGAGGTCGTGCTCGACGCCGAGTACGCGGGCGTGCACAAGGATCCCTGGGGCGGCACGCGCACCGGCTTCACGGTGACGGGCGCGATCAACCGCAAGGACTTCGGCATGAACTTCAACGCCGCGCTCGAGACCGGCGGCGTGCTCGTGGGCGACAAGGTCAAGCTCGAGCTCGAGGTCGAGGCCGTGCTGCAAGAGGCTGCGGCGCCCGTCGCCTAGGCTCGTTTCGCTCTGGCGCCCGAAGTTCGCTTCGGGCGCCGGAGCGTCTTCAAATCACGCGCTCGTTGCCGCCGTCGATCGGCACCTGCGCGCCGGTGGTCTTGGCGAAGAGCGGCCCCGCCATCGCGCAGGCCATCTCGGCGACGTCGCGCGCCGTGATCGAGACGCCGAGCACGTTGTTGGCCTTGTATTGCTCGACGCTCATGCCGTAGCGGCGCGCGCGATCGGCCAGCACGTCCTCGCTCCAGATGCCCGTGTCGAACACCGCGTTGGGATGCAGCACGTTGACGCGGACGCCCTTGGGGCCGAGCTCGAGGGCCGCGACGCGCGCGAGTTGCGTGAGGCCGGCCTTGGCGGCCGAGTAGGCCGCCTGGCCGGGGCCGGGCGCCGGCACGTTCTTCGAGGCGATCACGACGATCGCCGGATCGAAGCCCAGTTCGAGATACGGCACGCACGCGCGCAGCAGCGCCAGGTGGCTCGTGAGGTTGACCTCGAGGGATTGGTTCCAGGTCGCGTCGTCCAGCTCGGCGATCGCCTTGCCGCCCGGGAAGATGCCCGCGTTGGTCACGAGGATGTCGAGCCCGCCGAAGGTGCGCACGGCCGCCGCGACGGCCGCCTCGAGCGCGCCGCGATCGGTCACGTCGCAGGTGACGCCCAGCGCGTCCGCGCCCGTAAAGAGCGTCTCGACCTTCGCGTTGAGATCGAGGGCCACGACGGCCGCGCCCTGCGCGCGCAGACGCTCGGCGCAGGCGCGCCCGATGCCGCTCGCCGCGCCCGTGACGAGCGCGATTTTGCCCTCGAGCGGCGCCGGCTTGCTGCCGCCCAGCTTGAGCTTGGCCTGCTCCAGCTCCCAGTACTCGACCGCGAAGAGGTCCGCTTCCGGCAGCGCCGTCCAGCCGCCGAGGGCCTCGCCCCATTGCACCGCGCGCAGCGTGTGGCGCGCGATGTCCGTGACGATGCCGGCGCGTTTGGCCGTCGTGCCGAAGGCGACCACGCCGTGATCGGGCCAGACCGCCCAGCGCGGCGCCGTGTCCAGGCAGGTCAGATGGCCGTCGGTATGGCGCACGAAGTAGTCCCGGTAAGCGCCCGCGAAGCCCTCCACGTCCTGTTCGACGTCGCCATGCACGAGCAGCGGAAAGGGCTTGGTCTGAATCGCGTGATCCGGCGTGACGGGGCCGCGGCGCGCGGCTTCGGGGGCGCTCGCATGGCGCGAGAAGCTCACGGCCTCGGGCGATGCGTTCAATCGGGCCAATACCGGCGCGCCCAATTGTCGGCCGACGGCGCGGCGCAGGCGCGCCAGCGTGAGCAGATCCTCGCGCGCCGGCTCGGGCGAGACGGGCAGCTCGAAGATGCCCTTGTCGCGCAGATACGCCTCGGCCTCGCCGACCAGGCGGATCATGCGCTCGTACGAAGTGTGCGCGTCGTCCGCGAAGGTGAACACGCCGTGGTGCAGCAGCACCATGCCCTCGTAGCGGCTCCAGTCGAGGTTCCGCGTGAGCTCGTGAATCGTGCGCGCGAGGACGAAGCCCGGCATGACGTAGGGCACGACGAGGACGCGATCGCCGTAAATCCGCCGAATCGCCGCCTCGCCGTCGGGCGTGTTGCTGATCGCGACGACGGCGTCCGCATGCGTGTGGTCGACG
>DATNPP010000530.1:0-5401 GCA_036703175.1 Oscillatoriaceae cyanobacterium | reverse complement strand
TCAACCGCCAGCTGGGCTATCTGGACGCCGCGCTGCATCACGCCAAGCGCGCCCTCAAGGCGCGGCCGGAGCGCGCCGAGCACTTCCTCGAGTTGGGCGCGACGCTGCTGTTGCAAGGCAAGCAGCCGGTCGCGCTCGAGGCCTTCGAGGAGGCCGAGCTGTTGGCGCCGGATCGCGCGGACGTGCAGTCCTTCAAGGCGATGGGCCTGTGGGAGACCGACTTCGAAGCCGCCCAGACGGCGCTCGTGCGCGCCGCGCGCCTCGAGCCGAACCAGGCGCTGCACCACGTGGACCTGGCCTTTTTGCATCAGACGGCCGGCGACGACCCGGCGACCCAGGCGGCCTTTCAGCGCGCGTTGCTGCTCTGGAGCGAGACCCCGGTGCTGTACGGGCCGCACGGCCCCGTGTGCCAGCGCGGCTGCTACTCGGACGTCGTGGAGACCTTTCTTTCCGAGAACGCCACGAGTCCCGCGGCGGCGACCCGCTTGCTGACGGCCGCGAACTTTTTGATTCTCTCGCATCGGCGCGACGCGGCGCGCAAGGCCTTGCACCGATTGTTGTCCGAGCATCCCGCCCAACTCGACGCGCTGCGAAACTATGCTTGGCTGCTCACGAGCGAGGGCTGGAGCGAGGAGGCGCTGTCGTGCTGGCGGCGCGTGCTGCTGCTCGCGCCGGACGACGACGTGTCGCGCTACTTCGCGCTCTCGTGCCTGGCGATGGAGGGCTCGGAGGGCAAGCAGCAGGCGCTGCGCGAGCTGGACAAGGCGCTCGCGTCGCGGCCGCATTTCCATCTGGGGCGCATGTTGCTCGCCAAGCTGCTGGAGCCGGCGCCCGAGGCGCTCGCGCACCTCGAAACGCTGTGCCTGCAACTGCCGAACGTGTACTCGCCGTGGTACTGGCGTGCACAGAGCCACCGCTACCGGCGCGAGTTCGAGCCGGCGCTCGAGCATGCGCTAAGGGCGAGCGCCCTGAATCCGGCCTTCGCTCCGGCGCACAAGCTGCAGGCGCAGGCGCTGCATCAGCTCGGCCGCACGGCCGAGGCGCACATGGCGATGGGCAACTTCTACCTGAAGACCCGCCAGGACCGCCTGGCCCGCGCCGAGCTGCGCGCGGCGGTGCTGGCGAGCCCGAAGGACGAGGAGGCGCAAACGGCGCTGGCGCGCGCAGAGCGGCGCCTGGCACGCCTCGCGAAGCCGGCGGCCGGGGATTTGTACCGGTTGATCGATCCGCGCTTTCGGGTTTAGCGAACACCGGGAGAGCTCCCCCACCCCGTTGGCTCCCCTGAACGGGTCGCCAACATCCCTCCCCCCCACCGAGGGGAGGGGACGCGCGCTCGTTGGTTGAGGCGTTCCTGCGGAACGCTGAGTGCTGCTGGCTCGATCACGGCAGGCAAACGAACGGTATAGCCGCGTTTCGGATGCGGCGAAAACACTCCCCCGTCGCAAAGCGGCGTCCCCTCCCCTCGGCGGGGGGGAGGGACGTCCGTGGCCCGTTCAGGGACACGGACTGGGTGGGGGAGACTCACGCGATCGCCGAAACTGGCCGAGCCCTATCCGCCCGCCTGATAGGCCTTCAGCGAGCCCGTCGCGGTCAGATGGACCGTCCGGCTCCCCTCGAACACCGTCGAGTTCTCGATCATCTTCACCACGCCCACGCCCGGCGCATACCAGTAGCTGAGCGTGTCCGTCTTGCCATTCGAATAGCGAATCGAATGATCCACCCGCTGGGCCGTATACGTCCCCAGCGGCACCTGCACCGGCTCGGCGCCCTTGGCCGTCACCGTCTCGGTGTTGCCGCCGCCGAAGTCTCGCCCGGGCCAGGAATCGCCCTTGACGAGCGGCAGGTGCAGAATCGTGAGCGACGGACCGTCAATCGGGTCTGAAAGCCGCGAGAGCACGACGCGGTTGGGATAATGCAGCACCCGCGTGGCGGGCGGCTTGAAGGTGCCGTATTTCCGGTTCATCACTGCCAGCGTGGCGCCATCCGCTTGTTTCGAGACGCTGTCGATGCTGATCGTCATCTCGGCGTGCTGCACGGGGTTCTGGTCCTGTTTCTGATCGAGCGCGTAGGTCCACTTCTCGCCCTTGGCGAGCGGATACAGGTCCCCGCCGTCGCGCACCGCGAAGGCGCCGACGCGCGGCAACAAGGGCGCCGACGGCACGTGGGCGCAGGCGGCGAGCAGACAGGGCAGAAGCAAAACGGCGGGCAGGAAGCGCATGCCTCATGCTCCGCCGCTCGCCCGGCGTCTGTAAAGCGTTAACAGCCAAAAAAAGGGAGCCTTGCGGCTCCCTTGCGTGAATGGACCTACTTCGCGTTGGCGTGGAGGTAATCCGACACCGACTTGATCTGCTCCGGCGTGAGGCGCCCCTTGAAGGAGGGCATCTGGCCGCTCGGACCGCTGAAGCCGTTGGTCACGATCGTGGGCACGTCGACCGTCGCGAGGAAGCTCTTGTCGAGCAGCTTCACGCCCGGAATCTGCGTGCCCGTCAGGCCGTGGCACATCGCGCAGGTGTTGGTGAAGATGCCCGCGCCGGGGCCGCCGCCGCTGGGGCCGCCGATTTGCTTGCCTTCCGCGACGAGCGCGCCGGCGCCCAGAGGCGCCTTGAGGGCCGCGGCGGCCTGCTGCTCGGAGGTCTTACGCAGGGCGACGATATTGGGATCCTGGTCGTCCTGCCAGTAGGCCAACGTCGTGAGGCCGATGACGCCGAGCACCAGCAGAATGCCGAGCGTCGTCGCAATGGGACGGCGCTTGGGCGAGCGGTACGGATTGCGATCGTAGAACGGCAGCAGGATCAGGACCACGCCCAATATTCCGGGGATCACGGCCGAGGCGATGAACTCGGTGGGGCCCGGGAAGAACTTGAGCAGCTCGAAGAGGAACATGAAGTACCATTCCGGGCGCGGCAGGTAGTGGCTGGTCGGATCCGCGGGGGCATCCAGGCCGACACCCCAGACGAGCGTCAATCCGACGAGGATGCAGAGGATCACCAAGCCGATCGTGACGTCTTTCCAGGTCGCGAAGGGATGGAAGGGGTAGCCTTCCTTCTTCATCTGCTTGTACTCGACGTCGTAGACCTTTTTGTTCTCGGCCGTGAGCTTGCTTTCGGGCACGTTCTGGGACTCGTAGTTGTTCGTGGCCATGTTACACCGTCCCCTTCACGCGGTCGTAGGCTTCATCCAGCTTCGACGGCAGCGGCGTGATGCCGATGCGCACGACGAGGTACAGGTGGATGACCATGAAGAGCATCAGAAGCGCCGGAATCATCAGCATGTGGATCGCGTAGAAGCGCGTCAGCGTCAGCGGGCCGAGGTTCTCGCCGCCTCGCAGGATCACCTCGGAGAGGTGGCCCACCACCGGCACCGTGCTCGCGACGCCCGTGCCGACCTCGGTCGCCCAGTAGGCGCGCTGGTCCCAGGGGAGCAAGTAGCCGGTGAAGCTCATGCCCATCACGAGGCCGAAAAGCACCACGCCGCTGATCCAGGTCAGCTCGCGCGGGTACTTGTAGGCGCCGAAGAAGAACGTGCGCAGCATGTGCAGCAGCACGATGATCACCATGGCGCTCGAGCCGTACTGGTGAATGCCGCGCACGATGTTGCCGAACGTCACGGTGAAGCTGATGTAGCGGATGCTGTCCCAGGCGTGGTCGGGCGTCGGCGCGTAGTAGACGGCCAGGAACATGCCCGTGGTGGCCATGAGAATGAAGGTGAACATCGAGGCGAAGCCCAAGGTGTAGAACCAGTTCAGCTTGGGGACATGCCGCGAGACGAGGGTCTCGTCGAGCGTGGTGACGCCGACGCGCTCGTCCAACCACTGATAAACTTTGCCGATCATGGGGGCTAGAAACTCCTTTGCTGCGGTGGCCCGGTGCCCGCGGTTTACCGCGAGGAGCGGCGGCGTGTTCATCCGTCGCTGGGCGGCTGTGCGCCTGCTGCATGGCTTTCGACAGTCAACCGGCATGTTAGTCCCTATGCCTGCTTCCGTCAATGCCCGGCGCCACCAGCGATCCGGCCTGGCGAAATTCTTAAATCAACTTGTGGAGCCGCTCAAACGGCCGCCGGCCAAATGTTAGCGATAGTAAACTTTTGGCAAACGCTGGCCGAGGCCGCACAGAATCTCGTAGTTGACGGTGCGATCGAGATCGGCCCACTGCTCGACGGGGATGGTATGCGTGCCATGGCCGCCGAGCAACAGCACCTCTTCGCCCGGCTCGACCGGCAGCGCGCCCACGTCGATGATGCTTTGATCCATCGAGATGCGGCCCACCAGCGGGCAGCGCACGCCGCGCACGATCGCCTCGCCCGCGTTGGAAAGCGCCCGGGGCAGGCCGTCCGCGTAGCCGACGGGGATCAGCGCGAGACGCGTGGCGCGCGTGGCGGACCAGGTGCCGCCGTAGCCGACGCGCGCGCCCGTGGGCACTTCTTTGACCTGCGCGATGCGCGCGCGCAACGAAAGAATCGGCGTCAGCGCGAGCGGGGCGGTTTCGCGGCCGCGCGGCGAGTGGCCGTAGAGCGCGAGGCCCACGCGCACCATGTCGAGGTGGCTGTCCGGCAGATAGATCGTCGCCGCGCTGTTGGCGGCGTGGCGCAGCACGCGGGCCGGGTTCAGCCGCAGCGTCTTGTCGAGCTCGCGAAAGCGCGCGAGCTGGGCTTCGGCGTCTTCGGCCAGGGACTCCTCGGCGCAGGCCAGGTGCGTGCTCACGCCCACGAGGCGAATCGCCCGCGAATCGAGCACGAAGCGCGCGAGGCCGGGCGCCTCGTGCAGCTCGCAGCCCACGCGCGTCATGCCGGTGTTGACCTTGACGTGCACGTCCGAGACCTTGCCGACGCTCACCGAGACGCGCTCGAGCACCTGGGCCTGGCGGTACGAGCTGATCGTCAGCTGGAGATCCTGCTCGACGGCGACGCGATAGGCGCCGTCCGGCACGAGGCCGAGCACCAGTATCGGCGCGCGGATGCCGGCGCGGCGCAGTCGGGCGCCTTCCTCGACGGTCGCGACGCCGAGGGCCGACGCGCCGTTTTGAATGGCGGTCTCGGCGATCGCCACGGCGCCGTGGCCGTAGGCGTCCGCTTTCACGACCGCCATCAGTCGCGTGCCGGCCCTCAAAAAGTTCTTGATCGCGCGAACGTTGGCCGCGAGCGCGATCAGGTCGATGCCGAGCCAGGCGCCGCGGAGGGCGGCCTGCTCCATCGCGCCTTTGAGGTGCGCGCGCTGGAAGGCCGTCGTGTTGGTCTCGAGCAAGGGATAATCTCCATCTGGCCTCTTCAATGTACCCCACGCGCGGCGCGATTGGAAAGGGCTTGAGCCATTCGCCGGGCGGGCTTATACTGGCTCGACCGGAAGGAGTTCTTATGCGCGACTTGATCGACGACTTCGTTTCTCGGCGCCGCTGGGCGATTGTGG
>DATNPP010000527.1:0-9165 GCA_036703175.1 Oscillatoriaceae cyanobacterium | reverse complement strand
CCCACCCCCCCGCCGGGGAGAGGGGGAACCAATGCGTCAGGCGTCGATTCGAAGGCGTGCGTCCTGAAGTGCCTGGCTCTCACGGTAGTGGGCGGCGATCTCGGCCATCGAATCGCCGCCGTACTTCTCGAGCAACGCCTCGGCGAGCACCCAGGCCACCATCGCTTCGGCGATGACCCCCGCGGCGGGCACCGCGCAGGTGTCCGCGCGCTCGAAATGGGCCTTCACCGCCTCACCGGTCGCCAGGTCCACGCTGTCGAGCGGGCGCGGCATCGTGGCGATCGGCTTCATGGCCGCGCGCAGCACCAGCGGCTGGCCGTTGCTCATGCCGCCCTCGACGCCGCCCGCGTAGTTGGTGGGCCTTCCGAAGCCGGGCTGAAAGGTGTCGTGCGCCTCGAAGCCCGGACGCTCGGCGACCGCGAAGCCCAGCCCGAATTCGACGCCCTTGATCGCATGAATGCTCATCACGGCCATCGCCAGGCGCGCGTCCAGCCGGCGATCCCAGTGCACGTGCGAGCCGAGGCCCACCGGCAGCGGCGTCGTGCGTACCTCGATCACGCCGCCCAGGCTCGTGCCGGCGCGCTTGGCCTCGTCGATCGCCGCGACCATCCGTTCGCTCGCCCCCGATTCCGCGCAGCGCACCGGCGAGGCCTCGGCCGCCGCCGCGAGGGCCCCGAGCGGACCGTCGTAAATCGCCGCCTGCTGATCGGCGCGCGCCGCCCCGATCGACACGACGTGGCTCGTGATCGCGACGCCGAAGGCCGCGAGCAGCTCGCGCGCCACCGCCCCGACCGCCACGCGCATGGTCGTCTCGCGCGCGCTCGCGCGCTCGAGCACGTCGCGCACGTCCTCGTGGTGGTACTTGAGCGCACCGGCGAAGTCCGCGTGGCCGGGGCGCAGCTTGGAGATGCGCCGCAGCTCGAGTTGCGCCTCGCGGGCCGCATCCGTTGCATCACGCGGCTCCGCGGACATGGCGCCGGTCCAGTTCGCCCAGTCGCGATTCTCGACCACCAGCGTCACGGGTGCGCCCGTGGTTCGCCCGAGGCGCACGCCGGAGAGCAGCTGGACCGCATCCCGTTCGATCTTCATGCGACCGCCGCGACCGTAGCCGCCCTGGCGGCGGGCCAGTTGCGCGTCGATCGGCTCCCGTGTGAGCGGCAATCCCGCGGGCAGGCCTTCGATGATGGCCGTGAGCTGGGGGCCGTGGGATTCACCGGCGGTCAAAAAACGCAGCATGCGATCTCTCGTTTCAATCGGAAGGTGACGAACAGGCGGATTCGGGATAACGCCGTGCAAGCCAGTTCTCGCGTGCCTGCCGGGCTTCCGCGAAGAACCGCTCGAGGTAGTCGGGATCTTCGAGGTGTTCGGCCAGCTCCGACAGCAGACGCCCGGCCTCGGCGAGGCGCGGCCCAATGGCGGCCGCGTTGCTCAGGCAGATGTCCCGATGCATCGCGACGTCGCCGGACGCCAGGCGCGAGACGTCGCGAAACCCGCTCGCGGCGAGGGCGCTGCTCTCGGCCCAGTGGGGATCGCGTCCGGCGATCGCCGACAGCGCCGCCGACAGCACGAAGGGCAGATGGCTCACGAGGGCCACGTCCGCGTCGTGCCGAACAGCATCATACACCAGCGGCCGTGCTCCCGCGGCTTCGGCCATCGCCGCGACGCGCGCCAGCGCGTCCGAAGAACACTCGGCCCCCGGCGTGAGCACGTACACCGCGCCCGTGAGCAGATCGGCGCGCGCGGCGGCGATGCCCGCGCGCTCCGATCCCGCCATCGGATGCCCTCCGACGAAGGACACGCCCGGCAGTCGCTCGGCCGCCCAGGCGCAAACCTGCACCTTGCTGCTGCCAAGATCCGTCACCACGGCATCGGGCGGCAGATGCGAGGCGATCGCCTCCATGAGTCCGGCTGTGGCCTGCACGGGCACCGCCAGACATACGAGCTCGGCCGTGGCCACGGCCTCGGCCGGGCTCGCGGCCGCCTCGTTTATCGCCCCACGGCGCAAGGCCTCGGCGATCGCCGCCTCCTCGCAATCCCAGCCGACGAGTTGCCAGCCTTCGCGTCGCGAAAGGGCCAGGCCAAGGCTGCCGCCCATGAGGCCCAGGCCCAGAATCGCGAGCCGCATGCGATCGTCAGGCTCGCGCCGTCGCGACCGAACGGCCGAGGGCCTTGGAGACCCCGTCGAGCTTGCCCATCATCGCGCGGAAGTTGTCCAGATTCAACGTCTGCGCGCCGTCGGAGAGGGCGCGGTCCGGATCGTGGTGCACCTCGACGATCACGCCGTCCGCACCGGCCGCAACCGCGGCGAGGGCCATCGGAGAGACCAATCGCCACACGCCGGTGCCGTGGCTGGGATCGGCCATCACGGGCAGGTGGGTCACTTGCTTGGCATAGGCGACGGCGTTCAGATCGAAGGTGTTGCGCGTCGCGGTCTCGTAGGTGCGGATGCCGCGCTCGCAGAGGATCACCTGGTGATTGCCCTGAGCCATCACGTACTCAGCGGCCAGCAGCCACTCTTCGATCGTCGCCGAAGGGCCGCGCTTGATCATCACCGGCTTGGCGGTGCGGCCCACTTCCTCGAGCAGGAAGTAGTTCTGCATGTTGCGAGCGCCGATCTGGAAGACGTCCGTGTACTGGCCCACCAGCTCGACGTCCGCCGGCGTCATCACCTCGGTGATGATGCCGAGGCCCGTCTTCTCGCGCGCCTTGGCGAGGAGCTCGAGGCCCTTCTCACCCAGCCCGCGGAACGCATAGGGGCTCGTGCGGGGCTTGAAGGCGCCCCCGCGGAGCAATCTGGCGCCGGCGGCGCGCACGCCGTCCGCGATGCGCAGAATCTGTTCCTCGCTCTCGACCGAGCACGGTCCGGCCATCACGACCACTTCGTCGCCGCCGATGGGCACGCCCGCCGCGCGCACGATCGTCGGCTCGGGGTGGAACTCCTTGCTCGCCAGCTTGTAGGGCTTCGAGACCCGCAGCGTCTTCTCCACGGCGGGCATCGCCTCGAGCGCCGCGCTCAGGTCCGCGTTGATCGGCGAGCCGATCAAACCGATGATGGTCTGCTCCGCGCCTGCCGACAAATTGGTCGCAAAGCCCATTCCGCGCACCCGGTCGAGCACCGCCTGAACCTCGGCTTCGGTGGCTCCGGACTGCATCACGACGATCATGGATTCTTCCTTTCTGCTCGTGAGCGGGCTTCAGGCCCGCTCGCCATCGGACGAAGTGCGGTCCGGCCGCAAGGCCTCGGCGCCGCGCGAATAAACGTGGCGAATCGCCGACTGCGGCACATCGGTGTTCCAGTGGATCAGCACGCGAATGCAGCGCGGCGGCTGATCCGGAACGGCCATTTCCTGCGCTCCCAACAGGGCGACGTCGAGCCAGCCGAGCTGGCGTGCCGCACGGGCCGGAAAGGCCGCATCGAGATCCGGCGTGGTGGTGAAGAAGGCGCTCGCCACGTCATCGGGCTGCACGCCGTTGGCGGCAATCAAGGCCTCGAGCAGCGCGCGCGTCGCCTCGACGATCGCGTCGGGCGTGTTGTCGGCCGCGGTCGTCGCGCCGCGAATGCCTCGACATCGAATCGACAAAGGAAGCCTCCAGGAGGGCCAGCTTCATCGATGGCCTGAAAATACGGGAAAAGCTGCCGAGGGCTGCGGCGAATCCGCTTGCTGACGCGCTCGGCAGCGGGCGGAAGTGGACCATAACATAACAACCGGGCATCCGTCAATCGTGCGGATGCCCGGCTGCAGAGGATCGTGGGCTCTAGACGCGCGCGACGGCAGCGCGTTTCTGAAGCAAGGTTTCCAGTTCGTCGGAGGCCTTCGGAATCGCCGCCGTGAGCACCTCGTTGCCGCCGGACGTCACGAGGACGTCGTCCTCGATGCGCACGCCGATGCCCCAGAAGGCCGGATCCACGTCCGTGGCGCCCGCCGCGACGTACAGCCCGGGCTCGACCGTGACCACCATGCCCGGCTCTAGCGCCCGCCAGGCGCCCTTCAGCTTGTAGCGGCCGACGTCGTGCGTGTCCAATCCGAGGTAGTGGCCGGTGCCGTGCATGTAGAAGCGGCGATAGGCCTCCTGCTCGATGAGCGTCTTGACGTCGCCCTTGAGCAAGCCCAGCTTGACCATGCCCTCCGTGAGCACCTCGACGGCGTGCAAGTGGTAGCGCTTGACGTGCTCGCCGGGGCGCACGTAGGTGATCGCCTCCTGGTTGGCGCGCAGCACGAGGTCGTAGACGGCGCGCTGCGCGTCCGTGAACTTGCCGCTCACGGGATAGGTGCGCGTCACGTCGCACGCGTAATACTTGTACTCGGCGCCCGAGTCGATCAGCAGCAGCTCGCCGGCGTGCATCACGCGGTCGTTCTCGGTGTAGTGGAGAATCGTGGCGTTGTCGCCGCTCGCGACGATCGCGTTGTAGGCCGAGCCCTCGCCGCCCAGTCGGCGATAGGCGTACTCCAGCGCGGCCTGGACCTCCCACTCGCCCGCGCCCGGGCGAATCGCCGCGATCGCCTCGGCGTAGCCCTCGGCCGTGATGGCGGCGGCCTTGCGCATCAGCGCGATTTCGGTCTCGTCCTTGCGCAGGCGCATCTCGTGCAGAATCGTGCCCGGATCCACCAGCTGGGACGGCGGCTCGACGTTGCGGCTGCCGAGCTTCGGCAGCAATTCGAGCACCAGACGATCCATGTCCTGATGCGTGCCGAAGCCGTAGTAAAGGCGCTCGGTGCCCGTCAGATACTTGCGCAACACGGCCTCGAGGTCGTCGATCGAATAGGCCGCGTCGACGCCCAGCGTCGCGGGCGCCGCCTCGGCGCCCAATCGGCGCCCGTTCCAGGTCTCGGCCGCGGGATCCTTCGGCTGGACGAACATGACCGTGCGGTGCTCGGGATGGTTCGGCAACAGCAGCAACGCCGAACCGGGCTCGCGGAAGCCCGTCAAATAGACCAGATCAGAGTCCGGACGGTAGCGGTAATCCGTGTCGCGCGAGCGAATTCGCGTCGCGGCACCGGGGATCAACGCGGCGCCCCCCTCCATTTGCTGCATGAAGCGGCGGCGGCGTTCGGCGTACAGGTTCGTGGTCGCGTCGGGCATGGCACCTTTCCTTTGCTTGCGGCGTCGCCATCATACCGCAAAGCTGAGGGGCGGGTCGAGAACGGCACCCGCACGTTAGCTCGGCAACCGAGTTTGGTAGAATCCCTGTATGGGTGGATTCGAGCAATCGCTCTTCGAGGTGGCCGAACCGGCGGGTCACGATCGTTCGGGAAGCCTGGAACGGCTTGCTGGAACACCGGCGCGATTGCTGAAACGCTTTCAGCTTCCCGCCTGGCGTTCGGCCGAGGGACAATGGCTGCTGCGCCAGCGCTTGTGGCGGGTCGCCCGACTCGGCTTGCCGGAGTTGCCGGGGCTCACGTTGGGCGACGGGGCCACCTGCACGCTGGAGGACCACACGGGTCCCACGTTGCTCGCCGCGCCCCCGCTGACAACCGAAACCCTGGTCGAGCTGTTGGGGCAGCTCGCGACCCTCATGTGGCGGGCACATCAGGCCCGCGTGACCGGTTTGCGATTTTGCACCGAGACGCTGGCGCGCACCGCGACGGGCTGGCGCTGGCTCGCTCCGGATCTCGCGCCGGCGGAGCAACACGAAGAAGCCGAGCGGGCGGCTGATCTCGAGGCGCTGGCGCAGTTCGTCGAGGACCTCCTCGACGCGCCGCTCGAAGCGGACGCGCCTTTGGCGCGCGCGATCGCCCTGATGCACGACGCCCAGTTCCAGCCGACCGCCGCCCTGGCGCAAGTGCTCGAGATACTGGGGCTGCCGACGCCGCCGCAGCGGTTGCCCGCGGAAGAGCCGCGGGCGCACCGCCAGTGGGAGCTGGACGACCTCGCGCTGCGATTGGAAATGGCCCTCGAGGATACTTGCTTGCAGGTCGCCACGGTGGTCGCCCCGCGCGAGGCGGGCAGCCGCAGTTTCGTGCGCGCGCTCGCCGAGCGCTTCCGTGGCAGCGGCACGCGGTTGCAGGCGGTTTCGTGTCGCCTGCCGGGCGCCCCGATGGCCGCCTGGGCGACCGTCGCCCGGCGCTTGCTCGCCACGCGCTCACCCGATCTGGCGCTCGGCCCCGAGCTCGCGCCGCTCGCCCAATTGCTGCCCGAATTTTCCGCCGATCCGCTGCCGCCCTTGCCGCCGCGCCTGTCGCGCTTGCGCCTGTTCCGGGCCCTGCGCACGCTGTTGTGCGAGGCCCAGGACACCCCGCCCTGCCTCGTACTGACCGACTTCGAGGCGGCCGACGAGCTGACGCGCGGCTTCGTGACCTACCTGCGCGGATTGCGCGAGGGGCTTCCCCTGCTGCTGTGCCTCGTCAGCATCGAGGACGTCTCCGCCTGGGGCGAGGAAGACACCTTGCAGCTCGCGCCCCTCGCGCGCGAACAGGCCGACACGTTGGTGCAGTCCTGGTGCATCACCAAACCCATGAGCCTCGACGCCCTCGAAAAGGCCTGGCGTTACGCCGGAGCGAGCCCGGCCCGTTTGCAACGGCTCTGCCTGCGCTGGCTGCAAGGGGTGCCGTTCGAAAGTGCGATCGAGGCCCAGCCCGAGGCGCTGTGCGTGCTGCTCGGCACGCTGGCCTGCCTGGGCGGCGAGGCCGAGATAGACACGCTCGCACGCGCCACGGGCGCCGCCGAAACGGATTTCTTCGCGCGCGTGGACGACGGGCTCGCGGCCGGGTGGCTCGAGCAAAGCGGCGCCTCGATTGGATTTTTGCTGCCGCAAGAAGCGCACGACGTGTATTTGGGGCTCGAAGCCGCGCCCGTCCACAAGCGCCTGGCGGCGAATCTGCTTCCGAGCGCGCGCTGGCTCGCGGCTCACCATGCCCTCGAAGGGCACGACGAGAAGTTGCTCGGGCAGCTGGCGCTCGATACCGGCGTCGCTTTTCTGAACATCGGCGCCTACGATTGGAGCGCCCCGCTGCTGCTCGCCGGTCTCGGCTTGCTGCCGGCGGACGATCCCGCGCGCGCCGCCTTCGCCTCGACGCTCGGCACCCTCTACCTGGAGCGGGGCGAGCCGGCGCGCGCCAACGCGATCATCAAGCAAGCGCTCAGAGAATCGCCACAGGCGCGCCACGTGCAACTCGTCGCCGCCCGCGTGGCGATCGCCCTCGACGACACCGAAGTGGCCGAGGCGATTTACCGCGACTTTCTCGCGAGCGACGAGGACGAGCTGCAATTGCACGGCGCGCTGGGGCTCTCCACCCTCGCGCTCGCGCGCGGCGACCTCTCCGAGAGCCTGGCGCAGGCCGAGCGCACGCTCGCGCTCGCCAATCGTCGCGACGCGACGGTGCTGCAAGCCGAGGCCAACTGGCTGATCGGCCGCGTGCTTTTGAGCCACGGCGGTCCCTCGCTGGCGCAGTGCTTCGTGTATCTCAGCGAGGCGCTGCGCATCGCCGAGGAATGCGAGCATCTCGATCTCTCGGCCCGCGCGAGCGGCGCGCTGGGCGAGGCCTGCTTGCGCATCGGGCGCATGAGCGATGCCCAGGCGGCGCTGCACCGGCACCTGGAGCTCTGTGTGCTGCTCGACCTCACCGAAGAGAGCCTGATCGCCGTCGTGACGCTGGCCGGCACGATGCTGCAGATGGGCTTCTTCGACGCCGCGCTGGCCGAGGTCACCGGCATCGAGTCCGAGCTGATCGAATCCGAGCGTCAGGGGCTGTGGGCCGAGGCGATCGCCATTCGCGCCGCCGCGCTGGCCGTGTTGGGCTACCTGAACGATCCGCTGCGCTTGCTGGATCAATCGCTACGAACCGCACGCCGCTTGCGGGACGAGGCCCTCGAGCTGCGCGTGCTGGGCTACCTCGCCGTCGTGCTCAGCTTCATGGGCAAGTACGGCCGGGCGGAGGAGATCGCCCAGACGGCCCTGCCGATTGCCATCAAGCTCGGCCAAACCGCGGCCGAGTGGGCGCAGCGATTGCTGCTCTCGGAGATCCGCGCGCAGACGGGCGCCTGGGGAGAAGCCGAGGCCATGCTCATAGCCTTGCGCCAGGAAGCGCGCGAACAGGGCGCCAGCGGCGTCGAGGCCTTCGCGCTGCGCGGGCTCTCTGGCGTGCTGGCGGCGAAGGGCGATTGGCCCCAGGCCGAACGGCTCGCCGCCGAGGCCCTGGATTACGCCGAGCTCAACAGCCACCTGTTGCTGCAAGGCGAGCTGTACCGCGTGCTCGGAGCGGCCGCCCTGGCCCGCCACGACGGCGAGGTCGCGCGCAACGCTTTCGATTCCGCGCTTTCCGCCGCGGACGCGATGAACAGCCCGCACCACCGGGCGCTGGCCTACGCGGCGCTGAGCCGTTGCGCGCCCGACACGGGCGACATGCAGGCCATGCGTGCCCACGCCACCGAAAGCCTCGGCATCTACCTGGATCAGCTGACCGAGCACGGCAAGCGCGACTTTCTGCAAGCGCCGGAGCGGCGTGAAATTCTCGATCCGGACCAGTCCGTGGACACGACGCCCTTGCCCTCGCTGTTGAACCTGCTGCAGAACGGGGCCGAGAGCGGCGTGCCGACCGCCTCGTTCTCCGTGCTGGATCAGGTGCTCGGATTGTTGACGGAGCATCTGCCGCTCGAAGAACTGTTGCCACGCGTCAACGAGACCTTCATGCGCCTCAGCCAGGCCACGCGGGGCATGATTTACCTGCTCAACGAGGACGGCGAGCTTCGCCTGCACGACCGCCAGAACGCGCCGGAATCCGGAACGCTCGGCGCAGAGGCGTGCCTCGCCGCCCTGGAACAGGTGGAGAAGAGCGCCCGAACGCTTTGGGTGCCGGACACGGAGACGGATCCGACTTTCGAGGCGCTGCCCGAGGTGCGCACGCACGCGCTGCGCGGCCTCCTGTGCGTGCCGCTCAAGGTGCCGGACGGCGACCGGGAGCGCGTGCTGGGTTGCCTGTACGGCGATCGCCAGGCCCCCTGGATCGGCATCAGCGATCAGGAGATCGCCCTGGTCGAGATGATGGCGCGCTACACCTCGGTCATGATCGAGGTGGGCCTGCTGCAGGCGGACACCCAACGCAAGAGCCACCGCTTGAAGATGCTGAACCAGTTCTCGCAGGCCCTCGCCGGCACGCTCGACATCGACAAGCTGTTGCACCTGGCCCTGCGCCAGATTCTGCAAATCACCCACGGCGAGCAGGGCTA
>DATNPP010000478.1:0-2810 GCA_036703175.1 Oscillatoriaceae cyanobacterium | reverse complement strand
GGCGCGATCGCCCGCCTGCGCCGCCGCGGCGGTCTCTTCGGCGATGCCCGCGACGCGCTGGGCGTTCTCGGTGATCTGCCGGGAGGTGGCCAACAATTCCTTCATGGTGGTCGCCACCTCGCTCATGGCTGCGGCCTGCTCGCCCGAGCCGGTGGCCTGCTGCTTGGAAGCCGCCTGCAGCTCGCTCGAGGAGTTCTGCAGATGGGCGATCGCGCCGCCGACCTGGCGGGTCAGCCCGCGCGTCAGCACCCAGGCGATCGCGCCGCCGAGGATCACGGCCAGCGCGGCCAGGCTCGCCGTGATCCAGATGGCATTCGTCGCGTGTGCGAACGTGGTGCGCTTCGCCTCATTGCGCTGGTCGCGCTCGTACTTTGCGAACGCTTCGAAGTCGGCGTCCAGGGCGTGCGCACGCGGCGCAATCTCCTGCTCGTAATAGGCCGCCATTTCGCGTAGCGAGGCATTCGGCTCGGCGCGACGCTGCAGGCCTGCCTGAACACGGCTCCAGAGGCCGGCCTGGTCGGAGGCGATTTGCGCCAGCTTCGATTGTGCGTCCGGCGTGAGTTCCTTCTGCCGTAGGTGTTGCTCGATCGCCTGGATGGCCATGTGGTCCTGGACGGTCCCTTGCCGGTACCGCGCCGAGCCCGTGAGCAGGAAGCTCTGGAAGGCCGTGAATTTCTGGCCGAGCAGCGTCTCCATCTGCTGAGCCTGCAGCAGGGCCTCGCTGTGCGTCTCCATGAGGCGGTCGTAGTCGGTGACGACAGTGCTCAAATTGCTGGCGGCCAGGACGCAGAGCACGACCGTAAGCAGCAAAATTGCGGCGATTCCCGCGTAGAGCTTTTGTACGAACGTTTGAGAGGAATTCATCGCGGAAGGACTCCTTCAGAGGGCTTCGAGCAGGGCGGCGGTGTCGATGAGCTGGCGGGCGGCGGCGTCGGGCAGCAGGAAACTGCGCGCGCCGGGCGCTCCCTCGGCCTGGGCGCGTTGAAGAATCGTCAGCGGCAGCTCGAAGTAACCGTCCAGCTCGGCGAAGGCCAGCGCGACGGGATCGGCGTGCCCGATCAGCACGAGCCAGTTCGCCTCGGGCTCCAGCGGCAGCTCCATCAAGGCGGCCAGGCTGAAGACCGGCACCAGACGGCCGCGCACGCCGGTCAGGCCCAAGAGCGGAACGCGGCTTTGCGGCAACGGCACCAGGCGCCGCATGGCTTGCAGGCCGGCCAGCGCGTCCAGTCGCAGCGCGAAGGCTCTGCCGCCAAGGCGCAAGCCGAGCATGCTCACGGGCGCGTCCCGGTCGAGCTCGCGGGGGGCGGTGAAGCGCTGATCGAATTCCTCACGCAGCGCGCGGGTATGGGCCGTGAGCTTCTCGGGCATCAGCCTTCTCCTCGGCAAAGGCGCAACTCCGCCTGGCAGAGCTGCATGAGCATGGCGCGCGTGAAGCCGCCGGCGAACGGCACGAGGCGCTCGGGCGGCTCGCTCACCAACAGGCTCAGTGCCTTTTCGAGCTGCGCGCGTCCCGGCCGCCCCAATCGGCGCGCCAGGCGCGCGAGGTGCATACGCGGCAGGGCGAAGCGCGGCGCGAGGCCTATAGCCCGTTCGTCTTGCGCGATCGCCCCCTCGAAATCGCCCGTTTGCTCGAGGCACAGCGCGCACAGATGGAAGGCCTCCGCGCTCACGTCGCCGGAGCCCTTCAGCTCCTCGCACAGGGCCAGGGCCTCGTGCGATTGCCCCTGATTGAGCCGCGCGGACGCGAGCAACAGCCGCGCCGACGGGCGCGCCGCGACGGTCGCGGGCAAGGTTTCGAGCGCGGACACCGCGTCCGCGTAGCGCTCCTGCTCCAACAAATCGCGCACGGGCGCGAGCGGATCCGCGGTGCACGGGGCCTGCGCCAGCTCGGCACGGCGCGACGAGAGGCGCTCGATGCGTTCCGTGGCGGCATCGAGCGGCTCGGCCGGGAGCACCGGGGCGTCCGCCTCGCCGCGCTGGTAGTAGAACGTCTCATGGCTTTGGCGCAATCGGAACGCCGAGGAGATGCCGCGGGGGGACTCGGCGGGGCCCAAAAACAGAAATCCGCCCGGCGCGAGCGCCCTCGCGAAGCGCTCGAGCAGCCGATGTTTGGCCGGGTCCGAAAAGTAGATCGACACGTTCCGGCACACGATCACGTCGAAGGCGCCGGGCCGCCAGAACTGCGCGTCGCCATCGAGCAAGTTGCGCACCTCGAAGCGCACCCGATCGGCGATCGCCGCCACCAGCTGATAATGGCCGTCGACCAGCTGAAAGTGGCGCCGAATTCGCTCGGGCGACAACGCCCGCAGGCTCCAGGCGGTGTAGCGGGCGCGACGCGCCTGGGCGATCGCCTCACGCGACAGATCGATCGCCTCGATCACCGCGTCGTCCGGCAGTTGCTCCGCCGCGAGCATGGCGAGACTGTAAGGTTCTTCCCCCGTGGAGCAGCCGGCGGACAAAATGCGCAAGGGCTTGCCCGAGCGCATCCGCTCCGGCAGGGCGACCTCGATGAGGGCCCTCAGCTGCGCCTCATGCCTGAAAAAGTAGCTTTCGCCGTTCGTCAACGGCATCGCCAGGGCGTGGAGCTCGTCCCGTCCGGCCGGCGAGCCTACGAGATCGAGGTAGGCCGAGCGATCACGGCCCGTCGAGCGCATGCGGCTCGCGAGCGCTTCGACCATGGTCGTGGAGGGCTCCAGCACCAGCCCGAAGCGTTCCTCGAGCAACGCGCAAACCGGCGCGAGCGCTTCCGCAGACGACAGCAACGTCATGAGGCCTCGACGCCGGCGGTCGCGCGAATCGCCTCGGGCAGT
>DATNPP010000471.1:0-5766 GCA_036703175.1 Oscillatoriaceae cyanobacterium | reverse complement strand
CTTCCGCAAGCACCGTATCGGCAAGTTCCCAAGCGGCGGCTTGCGCCACGGCGCTGGCCGCGTATAGGGCCGCATGAGGCGCATGATCGATGAGGTGAGCCGTGCCGAAAGCGTGCCCCGCGGCACGCGCAGCGGCCTTGGCCGCCGGATCGGCCGCCTCGCGAGCGGCGGCATGCGCGGCGAGCGCGGCCGCATGGCCCTCGCCGAGGCGCAACTTACCGCACGCCCAGGCGCGCGTCGCCTCGATCGCCTTGCGCGGACGTCCGTCTTCGGGGTGCCTCGCCTCGAAGATCGGCAGCACGTGTTCGGCGCAATCTGCAGCCCAGAGGGCCAGCGCGTGGTGCACCTGCGTTTGGGAACGCACCGAGGTTCTGTCTCGCATGCCGACCACTCGCTTTCCGGTGCGGAGCCGACGGCTCTTGACACCAAGTAGGCGCCATCGGCGTCAGTTCTATCATGGCATTCGAAGTGAGATCAAGAGCCCTTCGCGTTGGGGCGAAGGGCTCCTTGGAGGGAGGCGGAAGCATTGAAACGACGGCCGCTCGCCTAGGGGGTCGCCGCAGCAGACGCGGTCCCCGAAGCAGGGGCAGCCGTCGTGGTCGCCGGAGCGGCGGGTTCCGGCGCCGTGCTCGGCTGGGTGCCGGCCATGTGGTGGTGACGCATCATCTTGCGCAGCAACGTGGCCCGTTGATCGGCGGTCAGTCCGGCGAGCACGGTGACCATGCGGTCGATCGTGTCGCTCTGGTTCGGAATCGTCACCGCGTCCACCAGAGCCGCCCGATCGCCCGTCAGCATGAACGAGGCGATCGCCGCGCGCAGCCGGCGATGGCTGAAGCGCCATTTCCAGCGGAACGCCGCGCGCTGTTCGCGCGAGAGCCCGAGGCCGTCCTTGCCGTCTTCGCGCATGCCGTCCCGCCAATGGTGGTGGCCGCGCCAGCCGTCGCCTCCTCGCGAGGAGCGATCGAGCAGCATGACGGCGGCCTGCTTGCGCTGGTCGTCCGTGAGCACGTCGCGAATCTGCACCAACTGATCGACCATGGCGGTCGTGTGGGCCTGGAGCTTGTCCAACACTTCCGTCAACAGGCTTCTCAGAGCGGCCCGGTCGACCGAATCAGCCTGCATGAGGGTCGTGAATTGCGCGCCCCAGGCCTGAATGTCCGCCCTGGTGAGATCGGTCGAGCCTTGGGCTCGAATGGCGTCGATCTTGGCCCTTTGATCCGCCGTGAGGTCCAACTTGTCCAAACATGCGAGGGGATTGTGCCGATGCATCGCGCCGTCGGCCGGATCTGCCGTGGTACCGTCCGCCGGATCCGCCTGTTGAACCTCATAGGTGGTTGCAGAATCATCCGGATTGCCCACAGGCGCCGGGGCAATCGGTTGCCGGAAACCGCAGCCGGCCAGCAGCGCGGTAATGAGCGCTGCGACCAACATGCCGCGGCGCTTCGCGTGAAATGACATACCATCTTCTCCTTCGCATCGCCGCCTCGAGAGCCCGTGCCCTCTTCGCGGCAGCGGCTTCACCATAGCCGCGGCCGAAGCGCCAGACAACAAAGGAGGAAAAGTAGCAGAAGTGGTGTGTCGTGTCCCATGACAGGGGTCGCGCCACGAACTCGCAGAATGCTACGGCCCGGTGCTGAAGGCGATCGCCCGGAGTTCATACGGCAACGGCGACCCCTGGCGTCGACGGCGTGCGATGCTCGCCTGAGGCGCCCATAAAATGTTAAAAGCGATGAAAATAAGTAGACCTCAAAGGTCCGGCAGCAAGCCCGCGAGGGACTCGCGAGCGGCCGGCCGCCCACCGCGCCAAAGGCGTCGCCGCAGTCGCCCACCTTGATGTATTTACGACGAATTATTGTGGCAGCAAATCGTGGCGGGCGAGTTCCTCACTCGGCGAGGTACGCTTCCCCTTGCTGAAAGGTCGTCCCGTCCGTGACGCCGCCGTCGGCTTCGAATCGCGTGTCGATCGTGCGGCAATGGCGGCCGTCGATCGGCACGTCGACCTCGAAGTGGACGTGCGGTCCCGAGGCCATGCCGGTGTGCCCCGCGTAACCGAGCGCATCCCCGGCTTCGACCCGTTGCCCCGCCCGCACGAGCACGCCGTCCGGGCAGAAGTGGTAGTACGCGGCGATCGTGCCGTCGGATTGCTCCACCAGCACGTAATTCGCGAACTTCGCATAGGACCGGTCGGGGCCGCCCTGCGTGTTGCCGGCTTCGGTCGCCACGACCACGCCGGCGCGCGCCGCGCGCACGGTCGCGCCTTCCGGCAGCGTGAAGTCGAGCGCCCGCGTGTTCTGATGGCTGAACGACCCGAAGTAGCCCTGGCCCAGCACGGAGGAGGTGCCCTTGTTGAACGGCAGTTTGTAGACCACGTTCTGCGGCGCCGCATCGGCCCGCCCCCACTCGGTGTAGTAGTGGTAGTACCAGCGGTAGGTGCGGCCCGTCCGGTTCAAGGTGGCCATCAACACCTTGGAGTCCGCCGGCACGGTGGTCGTGTGCAGATACGTGCGCGCGACCAATCCTTGCAGATCGAGGTCGAGATCGACCGTCGCGTCGCCCGGCGCCGTGTTGCAGGCCCAGACGTTCAGGCCGCCGTCAGAGCGATTTTCGACCTGAATCGTGACGGGCTTGTCGGCGGCGATCGCCGGCACAGCCGTGCCGGCGATCGTGCTTAGAACGAGGGCGAGGTGAAGTGGGCGCATGCGATGCAATCCTCCGCGATGGGGAGCTTGGGAGGGCCTTGCGCCGCCCTTAACGCTGTTTCGGCGGTGGCTGGCGTGGCCCCGTTCTGCGGCGGCACCGGGCAGCCCGAAGGCGCGCCGGCAACCGATTCACCCGGCCAATGCTTGCCCGCTACAGTAAGTGAAGACCGCATTTTGGCCAATATATTTCCGTGTCACGTTCCCTTGTTCGGCGTTTTCAAAACAACCGACCATTCGTGCCTGGCACGAGCGCTTCGCCGGCTCCGAACGAGCCCGCCCTCGGCTGGCCAAAAGCTTTCGTTCTTATTGGCGACGGTGTGCGCGGCCGCTCGTGATATCAATTTGAGGCGACGTTCTTGCCTTCAAGGGTCCGCCGAGAGGGGTCACGAATGGCCATGGTCCAAGGATTCTTCTGGTTCGCGCTTGCCCTCGTGGCATACGCCTATCTCGGCTATCCGCTGCTGCTCTGGCCGCTCGCACGCCTCTTCGGACGTCTGAACCGTACCGGCGACGCGCTGCCCACCGTGAGCCTGTTGATCGCCGCGCACAACGAGGACAGCATCATCGCCGAGAAGCTCGAGAACTCCCTGAAGCTCGACTATCCGGGCGATCGCCTCGAAATCGTGGTGGTGGCCGACGGCTGCACGGATCGCACCTGCGAAATCGTGCGAGCGTTCGCGGATCGCGGCGTGCGGTTGATCGAGCAAGTGCCGCGCCAGGGCAAGGCCTCGGCCCTCAACCTCGGCATGCGGCACGTGCGCGGCGAGATCGTGCTGTGTACCGACGCCAACGCCATGTATCGCCCCGACGTGCCCCGTCTGCTCGTGCGCCACTTCGCCGACCCGCACGTGGGCATGGCCTCCGGGGTGAAGTGCGTGCGAGGCCACGACGGCGCGGGTCAGGGCGAAGGGCTCTACTGGCGCTACGAGGGCTTCATGAAGCGTCACGACTCGCTGCTGAGCTCGGCGATGGGCGCCACCGGCGAGATCTTCGCGATGCGCCACGCCCTCTGGAAACCGGTCGCCTCCGATTCGATCATCGAGGACTTCGTGATCTCGATGGGCCTGATTCGCGACGGCTATCGCGTCGTCTACGATCCCGCCGCGATCTCCGACGAGCTGGCGTCCCCGAGCATCGGCGAAGAGTTCAAGCGCAAGGTGCGCATCGTCGCGGGCGCCTGGCAGGCAATCGTGCGCATGTGGCCGCTGCTATTGCCCACGAGCGGCTGGATCTGGTTCCAGTACGTCTCCCACCGCGTGCTGCGCTGGATCGTCGTGCCCTGGCTATTGCCGCTGCTGCTGGCCGCCAACCTCGCGTTGCGCGACACGAGCGCGCTCTACTCGGCGTTCTTCGACGCACAGATCGTGTTCTACGCCCTGGCCGCCTGCGGCTACTGGCTGCAACAGCGGGGCGTACGCTGGAAGCTCCTCTACGTGCCGTTCTACTTCGCCTTCTTGAACTACGCGGCCCTCGTCGGCGCCTGCCGCTATTTCCGGCATGCGCAACCGGTCACCTGGGAAATGGCCCAGCGGCGCGCCAGCAAGCTCTCCGAGTAAACCGCCCGCGCGGCGTGCCCATCGCATTGCTAACTCTCCCTTGCTGGGGCCATAATCATCGTGTCCTGGCCGGAACGTTCCGAGGAGATCAGCATGGCGAAAATCGGAGTCATCATCAGCACGACGCGCGACAGCCGCTTCGCGGACAAGCCCGCCGAATGGTTCATGAATCTCGCGTCCCAGCGCAAGGACCTCACGTTCGAGCTGGTGGACCTGCGCGACTACCCGATGCCCTTCTTCAACGAGGTGAGCATCAACTCCCGCGTGCCGAGCAAGGACGAGGTGGCGCGCCGCTGGCAGCAAAAGATCGGCGAGTTCGACGGCTACATCATCATCACGGCCGAGTACAACCATGCGCCGACGGGCGTGCTTAAGAACGCGCTCGATTACGCCTATCCGGAGTGGAACCGCAAGCCGGTGACCTTCGTGGGCTACGGCCAGGTCGGCGCCGCCCGTGCGATCGAGCAGCTGCGCCAGATCGCCGTCGAGCTCCAGATGGCCCCGATCAAGCAAGCCGTGCATCTGCTGGGCGGCGATTTCATCGCGGTCTACCGCGGCGAGAAGCAGCTCGAGGATTTGGCCTACCTGCCGCCCCTGGTGACGACGATGCTCGATGACCTGGCCTGGTGGACCTTCGCGCTCAAGACGGCGCGGGAAAAGTCCTGAGATGCCCGGCCGCCGGCAGGGATTGCGGCATCCTTCGTTCTTCGTCAGCCTTCTGGCGGTCCTCGCGCTCACCACGGGCGGCTGTTACTGGCTGGCCTCCCGGCCTCAAAATCCGGCGTTCGTCTTCGGCTGCGAGGAAGACTACACGTTCACGGCGACCTTCGACGACGACAGCGTCCTGTTGAAGTTGCCCGATCGGACCGTACGGCTGCCACACGTGCTCTCGGCCGATGGCGCGCGCTACAGCGACGGGCAGATCACCTTCTGGAACAAGGGCGACAGCGCCCTTTTGGAGCTGGGGAATCGCACGTATCGGAACTGTGTGACCCACCAACCGCCCCTCTGAGTGCCGGAGGGGCTCGGCCAGGCGTGGCGTCGTCGCGGCCGAGCCCCTTCACAGGTGCCGCAAGAACGCCTGGGGATCCTTCAAAAAGTCTCGCGTCAGCTTGACGTGCTCCAACTCGTCCCACGGCGCCTCGCGGATCGCCGGGCCGTCGCACGTGTAGATCGTCGCGCCGGGAAACGCCATCAGAATCGGCGAGTGCGTGGCGATGACGAACTGGGCCTCACCGGCGAACTGCTTGATCAGCGAGAGCAACGCGAGCTGACGCAGCGGCGAGAGGGGCACTTCGGGTTCGTCCAGGAGGTAAATCCCGCCTGGAACGAGCCGGGACTCGAACAGCTTCAAGAAGCTCTCACCGTGCGAGTTGGCGTTCAGATCTTCGCCGTACCGGCGGGTGACGGCCGCTTTCTGGCCCTTCATGTAGCCCACCGCGACCTGGCGGCCGTAACCCGTGAGCGTCTCGTCGAAGTGGTCGGCCAGCGCCTGCATCTCGTCGCCGACC
>DATNPP010000457.1:0-1977 GCA_036703175.1 Oscillatoriaceae cyanobacterium | reverse complement strand
GACACCTATCTGATCCTCCTCGCGAACGGGGCCCCGGCGGGATTCTCGGCGGTGGCGCGCGGCGGCAGCATCGCCTTCGCCTGGAATGCGGTGGGCACGGCGACCAGCTACAATCTGAAGCGCTCGACCGCGGTGAACGGTCCGTTCACGACCTTCGCGTCGGGCATCACGACGACGAGCTACACCGACACCTCGGCCGGCAATGGCGGCTATTATTACGTGGTGTCGGCGGAGAACGGTTCCAGTGAGGGCCCCAACTCGGCTGCGGTCGCGCCGACCGTGATCGTCGACGATGCCGATGCAGCCGGGGTCGCCATCTCCGGCACCTGGTACTCGAGCACCAACGCGACCGGCTATTTCGGCACCGACTATCTCTACGCCAACGGCGGCGGCCAGTCTGTCCGCTTCACGCCGACGCTTCTCGCGGCGAATTATGCCGTGTTCGCGCGCTGGACGGCCAACGCGAATCGCGATGCCAACGTGCCGATCGACGTCACGTCCGCCGCTGGCACGAGCACGAGCTATGTCAACCAGCAGGCCAACGGCGGCACCTGGGCGCCGCTGGGCTCGTTCGGCTTCAATGCCGGAACGGCTGGCAACGCCCTCGTCCGGACCGACGGCACGACGGGCTTCGTCGTCGCCGATGCAATCGAGTTCGTGCCGGTCCTCGTCGCGACGCCCTCCGGGCTGGCGGCCGCGGGCGGCGATGGCCAGGTGACGCTGAGCTGGAATCCCGTGGCCAATGCGACCGGCTACAACGTCAAGCGTGGCACGTCCGCGTCGGGTCCGTTCACTGTCATCGGGAGCAATGTCGCCAACCCGGCTTACGTCGACTCGGGCCTCACCGATGGCACGACCTACTACTATGTCGTTTCGGCGCTCGGCACGACGGGCGAGAGCCCGAATTCGACCACCGTGAGCGCTACGCCTCGCACGCCCGCGGTCATCATGGACAATGCGGACGCGAGCGGCGTCGCCATCAGCGGGAGCTGGACGGCGGGCACCGGCGTGAGCGGGTACTACGGCACGAATTATCTCAGCGCCGGCACCGTGGCCCAGAGTGGCACGTGCCGCGTGACGTTCACGCCCAACCTCGCGACCGCGGGGACCTACGCCGTGTACGCGCGCTGGACCGCGGCGGCCAACCGTGCGACCCAGGCGCCGATCGACGTGAACTACGCCGGCGGTACGTTCACTGCCTCGGAAAACGAGCAGGTCAACAACGGCAACTGGATTCTCGTCGGCACGGCTTCGTTCAACGCCGGCACGGGCGGCAGCATCGCCGTCTACAACACGGGTGCGAACGGCTACGTCGTGGCGGACGCCGTCGAACTCGTCCAGCAATAGCGCCATCGGTGGATTGATTCCGGACGCGGCGGCTTGCGTCGCCGCGTCCGTTTTTTCTCTCTCCCAATCCGGTCAGCCCCTCGATTCGTGACACGATTTCCTCCTCCATTTCGCTGCCGATTAACGCTCCGTGGCCGCGCGTTCGCGCTGGGCGCGTGCCTGGCCGGGCTCGCGCTCTCGGCCGGGAGGGCCGCGCCGACGCCGGCGGTTTCGAGCGAGGCGTTTCTCAATTTGCTGGGTGTGAACACGCATCTGGACGGTGTCGCCGGATGGAACACGGACCCAACCGAGATTGGGCGGCAGATCGCCTACCTGGGCGTCCGTCTCGAGCGCGACTGGCCGTCGGCGAAGACGGCCGACGGGCTCGCCTTTCATCGCGTCCAGCAGGCCGGGAATCCGCTCCTGCGGCTGTGGATCTCCGTGTTGGAAGGCAGTCCGGCCACGCAGCGGGCTTCGCTCGATTACTGCCGGCGGATTTACGGTCGGTATGGCGCCGGGTTGCTCTATGCGGTCGGCGGCCCGAACGAGGAGGATGATCCTTATCCGCAACGCCAGGGGGCGAGACTGCCTGACTCGGCGCGGGTGCAGCAGCTGCTTTACGACTGGGCGCATCCCCTTGGCCTCAAGGTG
>DATNPP010000448.1:0-6248 GCA_036703175.1 Oscillatoriaceae cyanobacterium | reverse complement strand
GCACACCCGGCAGATAAAAGATCTCGCCGGTCTCCTCCTCGAAGAAGGAGATCAAGCCGAACAGGCTCGAGTTGCCGGTGCGCAGGTGCTGCACACTCACCGAGGGAATCAACACACTCGGACGCGGCGTCGGAACCGCATGCTCCGGTCGATGCGTTGGTCTCGGCATAGGCGTCGGGCGCGGAGTCGGCTTCGGCGTCGGTTTGGGCGTGGGCTTGGGCGTCGGCTTGGGCGTCGGCTTCGGCGTCGGCCTCGGGGTCGGCTTCGGCGTCGGCTTCGGGGTCGGCTTCGGTGTTGGCTTCGGGGTCGGCTTGGGGGTCGGCTTCGGCGTCGGCTTCGGTGTCGGCTTGGGCGTCGGCTTCGGGGTCGGGCGTTCGGTCGGTTTCACCGTCGGCTTGGGCGTCGGCTTTTCGGTCGGTCGCGGCGTCGGCCGGCGCGTCGGACGCGGCGTCGGCCTGTGCGTCGGGCTGGGGGTCGGCGTCTCGGCCACGGCGCCCGCGATTCCGCGCAAGGCGGGGTAGTAGAGCACCTGTTCGAGGGCACCCGTCTTGGCATCGAAGGTCAAATCGTAGGCATAGCGCACGTAAACGCTGCGCGTGCCCTGGTTGTCGTTCAGAATCTGATGCTCGGGCAGGCCCAGGTGCTGCACCACCTCATGCCGCGTCATGCCCAGCCGGATGCCGCCCGGCAGCGTCCCCACGTAGTTGGGTAGGAACAGCAGCGCCTTGACGATGCCCGCGTGGTTGGCCGCCACCAGCATGCCGTGTTCCTGATAGAAGAACCATTGCAGCGTTTCTTGGCCCGGCAGGCTGTAGATGGTCTGAAAATCGGTCGTTTGCTCGGGCTTGCCCCAATCGGTGCGCACCGAGCCGATCGAGCGGCCGACCAGGTCGACGCCGTGCAACTGCACCGCCTCTTGTGCCGCACACACCGGGCCACTCGGAAAGAGCGGGCCGGCCAGCAAGCCGGCGCCCAGAATGGCGGTGAACAACAAGCGACGCGAGAGACGAACGGCGGGTTTGGCGCGCACGAAGACGATTCCTCCAGGGGGTATCGCCCCTAGCATACCCGTTGCGCTGAGAATGCTTCTGTGACCGATGCCGCGCAATCGTTTCCCTAATTCTGCGGCGACAATTTTCTAAAATGGCGCAAAGTTTTCGCTAACGCTCCTATAACTCACCAGGACCCTGCACGAGACGGGATGGTTATGCGCGAGCGCCCAGATTCTCCCCGCCCCCGCCGGAAAGCCCTGAGCGCCTTATTGGGCGCCCTCGGCCTCGCCGCCATGTTGCTGGCGGGCTGCGCCCATGGGCCGCTCGGTGAGCCGGCCTTCGCGGCGGGCACGCAGCAGGCGCTCTCGGCGCGCGCGAGCGTGGACAGCTGGCGCGACGACAACATCTACTTCGTGCTCACGGACCGCTTCTTCGACGGCGATCGCGCGAACGATATGAACGTCGACAAGCAGAATCCGAACGCGTACCACGGCGGCGACTTCCAGGGCGTGATCGACAAGCTCGATTACCTCAAGAACCTCGGCGTCACGGCGATCTGGGTCACGCCGATCAACGACAACATCGACGGCGCCTTCGTGGGCAAGTACTGGGCCTTCCACGGTTACTGGATCAAGGACTTCACCAAGGTCGACGAGCACCTGGGCACCGAGGAGAAGTTCCGCGAGCTGGTCCGCGACGCGCACGCCAAGGGCATCAAGGTGCTGCTCGACATCGTCGTCAACCACGCCGGCTACGGCGCGCCGATTGCGACGAATCCGCAGACCAGCGGCTGGTTCCACCACAACGGCAACATCACGAACTGGGACGACCAGCACCAGCTCGAGTACAACGACATCGACGGCTTGCCGGATTTCAACACCGAGAACCCGCAAGTGATCCAGTACATGGAGCAGACCTGGGCCGGCTGGATTCAGCGCACCGGCGTCGACGGCTTCCGCATCGACACCGTCAAGCACGTGCCGATCGCCTTCTGGAGCGTGTTCAACGCTTACATCCACGCCCATGCGCCGAGCGGCTTCTTCGAGCTCGGCGAGGTGCTGAACGGCGATCCGGATTATTTGCAGCCGTACCTGACGCAAGGCGGCTTCAACAGCCTGTTCGACTACCCGATGTACTACACCTTCGATCAGGTCTTCGCGCAAGGCGGCTCGATGCGCCAGCTGGCGGCGCGCTTCGCGCAGGACAACAAGTATCCGGACGCGAGCCTGCTCTCGCCCTTCCTCGACAATCACGACCAGCCGCGTTTTCTGACGCGCGCCGGCGGCGACGAGCGAAAGCTGCGCCTCGCGCTGGCCTGCCTGTACACGATGCGCGGCGTTCCGATGCTCTACTACGGCACCGAGTGCGGCATGCAAGGCGGCCCCGATCCGGACAATCGCAAGGACATGGCCTGGGGCCAGGATTCGGCGCTGACGCAGTACGTGAGCACCCTGCTGCATCTGCGCACCGCCTCCGAGCCGCTGCGGCGGGGCCGCCAGCTCGAGATGTGGCAGGACGACCAGGTCTACGGCTTCGCCCGATTGGACGGCAAGCAAGAAGTCGACGTGCTTCTGAACAACGCCGACAGCGCTCAGACTCGCCAGGTGCCGCTGCGCGCCGAGAGCGCGCTGCCGGACGGCACGGTGCTCGTGGATCAGCTGAGCGGCGATCGCTTCACGGTGCAGCACCACCAGCTCGCGATCACGCTGGGCCCCAAGCAGGCCCGCGTGCTCGCGCCCGCCACCTCGCGCGCGCGGACGGGTAGAAAATAAATCTGCCAGGCTACATTCAACCTGATATAATCGGCCGGGACGGGTTTTTTGACGTCCCAGGCTAGCGCCCTTTTACGATCAAAGGAGATCCTAACGTGATCATCGGCGTTCCCAAGGAAATCAAGGACAACGAGAACCGCGTGGCGCTGACGCCTGCGGGCACGACGGCCCTTTCGCTGGCCGGCCATACGGTGTTGGTGCAGAGCGGCGCCGGCCTCGGCAGCGGCTTCACCGACGACGACTACGTCCAGGCCGGCGGCCAGATCGTGCCCACCGCGGCCGATGCCTGGCAAAAAGCCCAGATGGTCGTGAAGGTCAAGGAGCCCCTGCCTTCGGAGTACGGCTATCTGCGCCCCGACCTCGTGCTCTTCACGTACCTGCACCTGGCCGCCAGCGCCGAGCTCACCGAGGCCCTGCTGAAGAGCGGCATCACGGGAATCGCCTACGAGACGATCCAGATGCCCGACAACTCGCTGCCCTTGCTCACGCCGATGAGCGAGATCGCCGGCCGCATGTCGGTCCAGGTCGGCGCGAAGTACCTCGAGAAGCCGAACGGCGGCCGCGGCGTGCTGCTGGGCGGCGTGCCCGGCGTGCCCCCGGCGGACGTGGTCGTCATCGGCGGCGGCGTCTCGGGCATCCACGCGGCCAAGATGGCCCTGGGATTGGGCGCGCAGGTGCAGATCCTCGACATCAACCTCGATCGCCTGCGCTACCTCGAGGACGTGCTGCACGGCCGCGTGATCACGCAGATGTCCAGCCCGCTCAACATCGCCCGCGCGGTGCGCGGTGCGGATTTGGTGATCGGCGCGGTGCTGATCCCCGGCGCCAAGGCGCCTTGCCTCGTGACGCGCGAGATGATCGGCACGATGAAGAAGGGCTCGGTCGTCGTGGACATCGCGATCGACCAGGGCGGCTGCATCGAGACGATCCACGCCACCACGCACTCGAACCCGGTCTACGAGGTCGACGGCGTGATTCACTACGGCGTCGCCAACATTCCGGGCGCGGTGCCCCGCACGAGCACCTTCGCGCTCAACAACGCGACGCTGCCGTACATGCTCATGCTCGCCAACAAGGGCGTCGATCGCGCGCTGGCGGAGAACAAGCCGCTGTCGCTCGGCTTGAACGTCCGCGGTGGCAAGATCACGCACGACGCCGTCGCTCAGGCGCACGGTCAGCTCGCGCTGGCGTAGTTTTTTCCGAGCGCCTGGCTGCCGCCAGGCGCTTTTTTTTTAGAAAGGAGCGACCATGCGTCCTCGCCTTCCGCTCGTTCTCGCCCTGGCCCTCCTCCCGGCGCCTTTCGCCCAGGCGGCCAGCCCGACCCTATTGGCATCCAGCCGCATCGACGCCGTGACCGTCTACGACTCGGGCGCCGCCGTGACCCGCAGCGCCCAGTGGACGCTCGCGCCGGGACACTACCGCCTTGTTTTCGACCGTTTGCCCGAGACGCTGGACAGCGACACGCTGCGCGTGAGCGCCGTCGGATCGGCGCAAGCGACGATCGACAGCTTCGACGTGCGCACGCACGTGCTCGGCGCCCCGCCGGCGGCCAAGGTCGCGCAGCTGCAGCGCCAGTTGCAGGCGCTCGACGACCAGGAGCGCGCGCTCAAGGATCAGCACGACCTTCACACGCGGCAGCTCAACTTGCTGCGCGGGACCGCGTCGGCTTCGGGCGAGGGCCTCGTCAAGGCGCTCGGCGCCGGCAAGGCCAACCTCAATCAGTGGCGCGATCTCCTCGCCTACCTGGAAAAGCAGCAAGCCAGCGAGTCCGAATCCCTGCTGAAGCTGGATCAAGCCAAGCGTACGCTGGACGCCAAGCGCGCGCCCGTCGTCGCCGAGCTCGCGAAGCTGCGCGACGCCCAGGGCACCACGGTGTACCAGGTGCCGGTCGACGTGGACGTGACCCGCGGCGGCACGCTGAAGATGCAGCTGTCCTACCAGGTGCCGGACGCCGGCTGGCAACCGACGTACGATGCACGGCTCGACGCCACGAGCAATCGCCTCACCTGGGAATACCGTGCGCTCGTGCATCAGCAAACGGGTGAGAGCTGGAACGGCGTGAAACTCGCCCTCTCGACCGCCCAGCCGGCCGCGGGCGGCGCGCCGCCGTCGATTCCCGACTGGTTCTTGTCGATCTGGCATCCGATGCCCATGCAAGCGATGGACATGGCGGCACCCAAGGATGAGGCCATGTCCGCTCCGGCTCCGGAGGCCGCGCAACGACGCGCCGAGAAGCCCCACGTCGCGGTGCATGACCAGGGCAGCTCGATCACGCTGGAGGTGCCCGGCACGGCCAGCATTCCGGACGACGGCGACGGCCACGAGACCTTCGTGGGCAGCGCGCTCTTTACGGCGGAACCGGGCTACCGCGTGGTGCCCAAGCTCTCGGACGCGGCGTTCCTCGAGGTCAAGGCCAAGCAAACCGGCCCCTGGCCGCTGCTGCCGGGCGCCGTGAAGGCGTTCGTGGGCCAGTCTTACGTCGGCACGACCCCGCTGGACGTTTCCGTGATGCCGGGCGCGTCCTTCCGCTTGCCGATGGGCATCGATCGCGCGGTGCACGTAAAGCGCGAGCGGCTCTACAAGAAGCTGGGCCAATCGGGGCTGATCAACCGCGTGAACGTCGCGGATTACCGTTACGCGTTGACGATGGTCAACGATCGTTCCGCGACGGCGACGCTGACGGTGGTCGAGCCCGTGCCGCAGAGCACCGAGGACGCCGTGCGCGTGCTGCTCGACGGCAACCAGGCGCAAACCGGCACGCCGGGCCAGGTGAGCTGGACCTTCAAGCTCGCCCCGCACCAGCAGCGCGAGCTGCGCTGGGGCTACCGCGTCGAGTACCCGCTCAACGCGCAGCTCACGGGCCTGGAATAGCGGCGAAGGACAGAGCATATCCCTCTCCCACGGAGGGTGGGACGGGCCGACGAAGTCGGAGGGAACCCGGCGGGGCCGGGATATTGGACCGCCGTGCAGGCGGGACAATCGGGAGAGGGGGCGACCCCAGGCCAGCTGAGCCACACGTCAGTGCCACAGGGTGCGGCTGACACGCGGTCGCCCCCTCTCCCAGCCTCAGCCCCTGAACAGGGCTTCGGCATCCCTCTCCCTCCCTCCGGGGGAGAGGGCAATGTTATTTGTGAAAACCTTCTAGCCTTCGGACGGTTCCAGTTCGGGCCGGGTGCGCTTGAGCGGCAGGCGATCGCGCTGGCCGTCCACCGCGAGCACCACGCCCGAATTGGGCGCCGTATCCAGGCGCAGCGCTTGCCCTGTTGCGAGCTCGAGCCAGCGCACGCCGCTGATCTCGTAGCGCCCGCCATCCGCACTAATCTCATAATGCCGCTGGCCGCGCGCATCCGGCCCGCTGACGTTCTTCTCTTCGAGCGTCAGCTCCCGCACCTCCGCCTGGGCCTCGCCGAGATCCTCCACGAGCGCCCGCCGACGCTTGAGCGCGCGCCAGGTGCAGGCCCGCGCGCGGGCGCCCAGCCCCGAG
>DATNPP010000439.1:0-3476 GCA_036703175.1 Oscillatoriaceae cyanobacterium | reverse complement strand
TCGTCGCGCCCGTGCACCTGGGCCGGGGGATGCGTGGCCTCGACGGCCGAGAACGGCTCGAGAATCTTGTAGCTGTGCGCGGCCCCGCGCGGCACCACGTACGAGTCGCCCGGCACGAGCAGCACCATCTGCCCCTCGATGTGCAGTTCCGCCCGCCCGGCGAGCACATAGCCGATTGTCTCATAGTCGCGCCGCGTCTCGGGCTTCGTCGCGCCGGGCATCTCGTTTTCCCAGAGCCGCATGCTCATGCCGACGCCCGAGGCCAGATAGCGCTGCCCCATGCGCCCTTCGGGCGAGTTGATCATGCTGATTTTCGTGACGCTGGTGTCGTGCATCGCATCCTCCCGATCGCCAGGCGCGCGCCTAGCGGTTCTTCTCCTGCTCTGCCTGCTTGCCTTCCTCGACCAGCTCGCGAACCTTCTCGCCGCCCTTGTGACCAATCTCGGAATAGAACTCGGGGCCGTACTTGTTCAACGTGGCCTCGCCACCCTTGTGGCCGCCCTTTTCGCCGCCCAGATGTCCCGCCTCGCGCACGGTCATCTCGCCGGTGCCTTCTTTATCACGCTCCGCCATTTCGGACCTCCCTCGGAAGGGGAGGGCCGGAGCCCTCCCCGCTGTGCTTAGCGGTTCTTCTCGTTCTCCGCTTCTTTGCCTTCCTCGATCAACTCGCGGACCTTCTGCCCGCCCTTGTGGCCGATCTCCGAGTAGAACTCGGGGCCGTATTTCTCCTTGACGGTCTCGCCGCCCAGGTGTCCGGCCTCGCGGACGGTCATGTCGCCCGTGCCCTCTTTATTCAGATTGCGATCGTTGGTAGCCATACCGGCCTCCTTCCCCCCGTCACCTGGCGGGAGCAACTCAAACTAGCGGTTCTGCTCGTTCTCCGCTTCCTTGCCTTCTTCGATCAAGCGCGCGACCTTCGGTCCGCCGATCTCGCCGCCCTTGTGGCCGATCTCGGAATAGAATTCGTGGCCGTGGGTACGGGAGGTTGCCTCCCCGCCCAGATGTCCGGCCTCGCGCACGGTCATGTCGCCCGTGCCTTCGCGGGTTTCGCGATCCTTGTCAACCATATGAACCTCCTGCTCGGCGTGAGTCGGCACGCCGAACTCATGTCTCCATTGTTGACTTTTATGAAGCGCGGCGCAATAGGCGAACGCGCGTCAATCGCGGCCCGTCGCCTGGTTTTCGCCCTCTTGGAGTTTGCCGCGCTCGCGCGCGCTCTCGATTTCGCCTTGTTTGACGATCTCAGAGGAGAATTCCATGCCCTCCACAGGCTCGATCAGGCCCTTGCCCTTGAACGCTTGAGCGGTGATGTCGATCGGGACGTTCTTGGGATTCTCTCGTCCGGGTAGTTCCATGCGCCCTCCTTTTCGCGCGCAACGGCGCGCCCCACCTTCGAGTCTAGAGGGTGGGGCGGCGAAAACAAGCGGCGAGAGGGCGATTTCAGCTTCCGGTGGCCTCGGCGGCCACCCAGGCCAGATAGGGCGCGAAACCGGCGCTGACGGGCACGGCCAGAATCTCGGGCACCTCGTAGGGATGCAGCTCGGCCAAGCGCGCCATCATCACCTCGAGCCGCGCGGCGGGCACCTTGAAGATCAGCAGCGCCTCTTCTTCCCGCGTGAGCTTGCCCTCCCACCAGTAGACGCTCGATATCGCCGGCAAGCAGTTGCAGCAGGCCGCGAGACGCGCTTCGACCAGGCGCTCGGCGATCGCCGTCGCCTGATCCTGCGGGCAGGTCGAAAAGACGAGGTGCATGGGCGCTCCGAAAAAAAGGCCCCGAGCGCGCTCGGGGCCGTGACCTACTTGCTGACCGTCGATTCGGAGCTCGTCGGCGCCGAGGAAGGCGAGTAGTTCTGGAACATGTAGCCGGTGCCACGCGCCGTCAGAATCAGCTCGGGCGAGGAGGGGTCGTCCTCCAGCTTGCTGCGCAAGCGGCTGATGTGGACGTCGACCACGCGGGTGTCGCTGTACTGGCTGAGGCGGTAGCCCCACACCTGGTGCAGAATCTCCGAGCGCGAGTAGGCGCGGCCGGGGTTGGTGGCGAGCAGCTCGAGGAGGTTGAACTCCATCTCCGTGAGCTTCACCTTGTCGCCGCTCTTGAGCACCTGGCGCTTGCCGGTGTCGATGGTCAGGTGGTCCACGTTGATCACGGTCTGCTTGGCCTGATCCGTGTGGGTGCGGCGCAGCACGGCCTTGATGCGGGCCTCGAGCTCGCGGGGGCTGAAGGGCTTGACCACGTAGTCGTCGGCGCCCAGCTCGAGCGCGGCGATGCGGTCGGTGATGTCGCCCTTGGCCGTCAACATGATGATCGGCGTGGTCATGGTCTTGCGCAGCTCGCGGCAGACCTCGAAGCCGTCCAGCTTCGGCATCATGATGTCGAGCACGATCAGGTCCGGCTGGTGCGTCGCGGCCTGCTCCAGCGCCTCGACGCCGTCCGCCGCCGTGATCACGTCGTAGCCGGCCAGCTTGAGACGCGTCTCGACAATCTGCCGGATGCTCGCCTCGTCGTCAATCACCAATATCTTTTGCTTGTCCATCGTAACCTCAACAAATCGACCGACTAGAGGCCGATTTCAACGCCCAACTCGGGCCCACTCATCATGTTCACCGCGCCCGCCCAGCCGCGGTAGGCCAGATCCAAGGAGGTGAACGGGATCAGGCTCAACTTGAGACCGAGAGAATACGGGTACATCAACCCGCCCGTCAAGGGGCTCACCCCCGCCATGGCTTCCACCGAGACCGGCAGCAGCAACGGCGTGAAACTTCCGCGCACGCTGCCGATGGGCCCGAAACCGCCGTTGAGGGCGGCGACGCCCACGCTGGGCGTCACGGAGATCATCGGAACGGGCGAGAGATCCCAGCCCACCTGGGCATCGACCCAGTTGCCTTGCGTGGTGAACGGCTTCCAGTAGAACGCCGAGAGCTCGAGCCCCCGGAGATCCACGCCGGCCGAGAGATCACCCGCCGGGCCCGCACCCGTCCACTGCACTGCGGCCCGCGCATGCGCGCCCACGTCGACGATCGGAATCGCCGAGGCCGGGCTCGCGGCGCCGACAGCGGCGATCGCCAGCGCCACGGCGCACAGTTGGCTAGGACGGGGAACCCACCAGGTCATCAAAAAACTCCTTCGCTGCTAGTTTGATGGCTGCGTCGTATGCTGAGGAAACTTCGGCTTCGGTCGGGGCGGGGGCGACGCCCGTCGCGTGGTGGGACCAGAGAATCGTGCCGTGTGCGCATTCGAGCAACCGCAAGCTGACGGAGATCCAAACGCGCCCGGGTACGGGTTGCCACTGATAGGCCAGAATTTGGCCGCACAACAGCGCATCGACCCGATTCAGCCTTCCGAGCGCTTGCGCCTGCCCGATGCCGAGAAGGCCCACGGGAGGCGGCTGGTTGGCCGGCGATTCAAGTTCTGGCTGGTAAACCCACTCCTTTCCGATGGCCTGGTTCAAGGCGTTCCGAAAAACCGCGCTGACCGG